>JAAYHG010000249.1 GCA_012735455.1 Bacillota bacterium | reverse complement strand
CTTTTCGCCTTTCCCTACCATGTGGTTCACAGAACGACCTGATCGCAGTGTGGCGTCTATCCTGGAGGGGAGGATTGCTTTACTAACCGATGGTACCCCAATGGCACTTACTGTTCCGTCCACCTTCGCTTGTTTTATGCAGTCGCCCGAGGACTACTATCAGCGTTGGCCGGTGACGGTGGGGATTCGTGTTTTTCGCTATCTAGGGCTTTTCATGACTTTGCTGTTGCCTTCTATCTATGTAGCCCTGACCACTTACCACCAGGAAATGATCCCTACTTCTCTCGCCGTAGCTGTGGCGGTGCAACGGGAGCGAGTCCCTTACCCAGCTGTGGTAGAAGCTCTTGCTATGCAAGTTGTCTTTGAAATACTAATGGAAGCGGGTATCCGCTTACCCCGTGTCATGGGGCAGGCCATCAGTATTGTCGGGGCCCTTGTTATTGGCCAGGCTGCGGTGACTGTGGGCCTAATCTCGCCTGCCATGGTTATTGTGATCGCTGCTACTGCTGTAGCCTCTTTCACAATACCAACCTTCAACATGATAAACGCTGTGCGCATCTTAAGGTTGCCGCTGATTATCTTGGCTGCAACTGCAGGCTTGTTTGGTATCTTTTTTGGTGTCTTGGCTATTCTTATACACCTGACAACCTTGCGTTCGTTCGGCATACCTTATCTAGCGGGGTTTGCTCCCCTGAGTCTGAAAGATCAGCAGGACATCGTGTTCCGTGCTCCCTGGTGGGCTATGCAGACGCGGTCAAAACTGTATAGTACCAATAGGCAAAGACAAGGGTTCGACCAGAAACCAATACCCCCAACTGATGAGCGGTCCAAGAATGAAACAGAACAACAAACTAAACAGCCACAGAGGTAAAAAAGGAAACCAGTAATGCTACCGGTTTCCCATAGAGTTGTCCCAGTTAGTCTGCAACCTTTTTCTATTTGTCCCCTTCCTCAGGGACAATGCAAATGAAGGTTAATTCTTCGCCTGCTGCTCGGAACTGGTGCTCGCTTCCGCCTGGGATGTAGGCGTAGGAACCGGGTTCAACTGCCGCCTCCTCACCATCTAGGAAAAGGAGTCCTTTTCCCCTCACGATGTAATTGATGTGCGGCCAGGGGTGGGTATGCCGGGGCGTAGCGCCATCTGCACGCAGGATAAAGAGCCTCATTACCCAACCATCCCAACCTTCGTTGGGACCGACAAGTACCTTCTTGGTTGCTCCTGATGCACCGGGGATGTTCATGGGTATGCCGGTGAGTTCTCTTTCGTGTCCGACTGCCAAGGTTTGGCCCTCCTTTTCTAACTACTATTTCTGGGGTATTCGCCGTGACTTCCGGTTGTACCTCCAGGAGACGGGAAATTGTCTGGCCCAAGCATGCGTGGCAGCCAGTCTGCTGCCTTCTAGAGGGTTCTGGACAGTAGCCCTAGGCAGATAACATGAGTAGGAGCCGTCCGTCTTCAAGCTGGACATTCTTAATCTTTGAACCTGGCAGAAGTGGAAGCTCTAAGCTCAGGTCATAGTCTGCCATAAGGGGGGCCAGCGTAGCAGCCGAGATGGTGGTGTCAGCAACGGTAACCGATATGGGCTCAAAAATCAGAGTGCGCTCCTGAGGAGTCAAAGAAAGAGTAATGGAGTAGGGCGGCCTTCCGTCCACAGAGGGCCGGTTCAGAACTAGCTTG
>JAAYHG010000248.1 GCA_012735455.1 Bacillota bacterium | reverse complement strand
GGAAATGAGCGCGGAGGTTGCAGTTGATCCTTTCAGCCAGAGAACGTCTACCAAGGTGGTGACCGGTACGCTCCGCTACCGGAACCAAGGGAGTATCGTTGTTACTCTAGCCAGCGGCGCTGTGGCTGAGTATGAGGTAACCGCTGCCACCCAGGTGTTAGCTGGGGGTCGGCTAAGCAAGCTTTCGGCCGTGCAGTCAGGGGACACAGTGCTCCTGCACCTACCGGAGCCGGAATCCTCTTGGGTAGAGCGGATCGAAGTCGCCGGCCGTGCGGGTCGGGTGACAGAGCTTTACCGGGGCCGCCTGGGTTCCTTCTCTACCCGCGGTGGAGCCATTGTCCTCACTCGGCCCGAGCGCCTCGTGGGGGACTCATGGCAAGAGGTGGGTACAGGGGTTTTGCAACTCCCCCTGGCAACATCGGCAGTCCTGTGGTGGGGCCAGCAGCAGTTAGACCTTTCCACGGCGGCTCGCCTTACAGGCCAGGTTGCTTATGTAGCGGCGGGCAATGGTTTTGGCCGCCCGGAGGCCATGCGTGTATTGGTAGCTAGAGGGCAGGAAAAGGCTTACACAGGAAGGATCAAGGACATCAATCCCGTCTTAGGCGAGCTTGCCCTTCCGGCAGGAGAGATTGCCCTCAGCCCCGGTGCGATCATCCTCAAGGACGGACGCTTAGCTGACGTCTTGGCCCTCACGGCAGCCGATAGAGTTCAGGCCCTGGTGGAAAAGGGTGCGGCGGGCAGCTTAGGACTGGTAGTAACTGTGTTAGGGCAGGCAAGTGCGGTGCCTGCCGAGCTCACCATCTACAAAGGAGAAATAGACCTGGTAGGCTCCAACGCCTGGACCCTTAGGCACTATTACACCCTTGAAGACAATGAATGGGATTACCGTGGGCGCCGTTCCACAGCCGAGCTGGGGCTTAGCCGTGATACGGTCATCCTTGATCTTGTGGATGGAACCCCGCGAGTCCTGACGCTGGCTGAGTTTCGTCAGGGTTATCACCAACGCCGCTTCCGCAGGGCCACTGTCCTGGCTGTAAGCGGAGAAGGGGATGAGACCCTGGCTGCAGCCCTTTGGTTCGAGGATGAACTGGGAGCTGAGCGTCTCAGCGCAGGCCGCGTAACGGTCATTAGTGAGGGTTCAGACCAGGTAACTTTTAACTTAGAAGATGCGCGGGACTATAGTACGGCCCGGGGTGAGTGGCGCAGCACCTCAGAGCCCCAAGTGCTCAGGCTCGATACCGCCCTAGTAATCAAGGCCGGGCGTGGCGCTAACTGGGAGGAACTGGCTGTAGGCGACGAGGTGCAGGTACTTAGGTGTGGGCAATCAGCTTTGCTAGTTTTAGTGAAGGAGTGAACGGAATGCCTAGATGTAACATGGCACTGATTGGCGCAATCGTGTCGCTGATTGTCCTTCTTACGACTGTTCCTCTGAACGCGGCGGCAGGTCTTGCTGGTTTAGACGGTGGTATCAGTGCTGATGCTGGTATCAGCGGCAGCGTTAAGTATCAGGAAGTGGTGTTTGTCACCGGGGAGCCGGAGGTGCTAAGCGGCAGCGTGAGTATAAGGCCGGGCCGTCCTCGTGGTAATAGTGAGGAAACCACTTACAACTACCGCTTAGACAACCCCGAGGTCGGGGTGAGTCTCGACCGGCAGCTTACCTTAAGGACTACTTGGGTGGAAACAGGGAAACAGGTCACAGCCCAGACGGAGATTAGTCGGGTGCGTGAGACAATTACCGTCGGGCGTACGCGCTACAGCCTGGATCCTGACAGCTCCGTCTGGAGCCGTTCCACTGTTACTGTGGCGGAGCCCGCGGTCTCTTATCGAGCAGGCAACTTGGAGGGGCGCCGGGTGTATACCATAAACCGCGGTGAGGGGCAAGTGGTGGTAGAGTTCTCCGGCGACAGCACCGGGTACGAACACAGTTGGGGTCAAGTTGAGGTTCAGAGTATCTATGGTACGGTGAGCCAAAAACGTACTTGGACGGTTCAGGAGGATACCACCGATGAAGAGGGTCGGCGCGTACGCCAGCAGGTAACCCGCAGCAGCGACTGGAGCGGCACATTTACCTGCCAAGTGTCTCACTCCACCAAGTTCGACCTGCAGTACGTGAGCAATCAGCCCACCCAGATCAGTTTTGCCGGTGGGTACCTGGAGACTGAGACCAAGGAAGGTATACTGTGGGTTAGCTATGATCTACCCCGCCTTAACGCAGTTGGAGAGGTTAGCGGGAGGAGGCGCAACCAAGGTGATTTTACTCTAAACTTAACCGGAACACCGCGTACTCAGCGCCTGCCGGTGCCACAGTACCAGGATGTGCATGGCCGTTG
>JAAYHG010000247.1 GCA_012735455.1 Bacillota bacterium | reverse complement strand
GCTGATGATGATAAGACCAGCCAAGGTGAGCGCCAAGCCTATAAGACGGTTAGTGTTAATAGGCTCTTGCAGGAAGAGAGCGCTGCCGATGGTGACAAAGGTGGGATAAAGATAAAAAAGGAGAATGGCTAGCCCGGCGGGTATGTAGACAAAGGTGTAGAACAGGGCTAGCACAGTGAAAGCCTGCAGCAGCCCGGTGGCAATAAAAGTCCCTCGCGCTGCGCGCAGCGGGTTTTCTTTCAGGGAGTAGCGAGCCAGGAGCCAAAAGGCAAGGGCAGCTAAGGAAAACCGCCAGACAAGGACGGTAAGTGGCGCAAGGCCTTGGGCGTAGAGTAGCTTGGCGACAATAGCTTCCGTGCTGTAGCTGAGGGCGGAAACGAGTGCCAAGATAAAGCCTATTGTTTCGCCGGGTTTTGGGGTGTGACTTGGAAGGTTGGTGTCCACTGAGGGGCCTCCTTATCATTATCAAAAAGGTAGGTAGGGTAATAAAGGTAGAGGAGGAAGTCAGGTCTTCCTCCCCTACCTTTATCATTATTTTGCTGAAAGACCTAGGTCTTTTAGATGGGCCAGGAAGGATGTCACCTGGGGCGGATGAGCAGGCTCGGCTAGAGTACAGTCGGGGCAGAAAAGACGCGGGGTAACACCAAGGGCTTTGAAGTCGTCCCAGGAGAAGGGTGGCTGCGGGAGGGAAGGCACCAGGGCCCTGATTTCACTCTGAATGTCCTTTTCCGTATTCAGCTCCTCTGGGCTTCCTAAGACCCGACCTAGGGTGAGAAGGGTTTGCCACCCAGCAGGCAGATCCGTCTTAAGGGCCGCTCTCAGTGTTGCCTGCCTGCCGTCGGTGGTGGTGATGGTGCCTGTGGTGGCTGCGGGCTCGGGGAGGGGCAGCACAACCTGGGCCAAGGCCGTGGTGGCCGTGTGCCGATCGCTGGCCACCACAAGGAGTTTTAGCTTAGCGAGGGCATTTGCCAAGTTGTCATCGATTGCTGCCGGGTCCTCGCCCCAAACAAAGAGTGAGGTTATTGTTCCTGCCTGAAGGGCGCGTACCAGTTCGACCCCGTTAAGGCCTGGTTCTGTCGAGAGACGGCCCCAAAGGGTTTGAAGTTGTTGACGGGCACCCTCATCCTCTGCTCTGCGCCAACCTGGAAGGAGGTAGGGAGTGGCACCGAGGTTCAGGAGGCCTTGGCTGTTGCCGTAGGGCCTTAAGGCCACGATTCCTTGACGCGGCCGACCAAGTTTACCTGTTATCAGGGCTAGGGCTGCGGCGAGGGCGGCTGCTCCCGGTAGAGATGTATCCACCAGGAGAAGCGGGTTCTTGGCCTTAAGGTAGTTGCTCAATAGTTCCTGAGCTTCATCCAAGGAGAGGTTGGCGTCGGCTGCTAGCTTCGTCAATGGGAACCCGGCTAGTCTAGCCTGGAACTCAGCCAATCCGTCAGGTGTGCCCAGTGGCAGCTCAGCAGGTGGGTTGCCTTTAAGGTAGAGTGCCGCCAGCAAGGCCAAGGCGGACTGCGGGCTTACAGCTGTGCGGGCAGCGGGCAGTTCCTCGCTGAAACTGCCATTTGTCTTCTCTCGCAGGGTGATGGCACAACCCTGGCTGAAGGCTCGGTGCAGGAGGACAGTAGCTGCGGGATAGTGGCGTTGTAGATCCCGGGCCACACCCAGGATAAAGTCTGCGTGCGGGAGCTCGGAAAGGGTAGTTGGTGAGGCTGGTATTCCCAGGCTGGTCAGGAGTTCATCGGCACCGTACTCACCGAGAGTGGTTACAGTGTTGGTATTAAGGGTCGTACGGGCCAGCTTAGCTGCCAGGTAGGCCTCTTCATTGGTGATAGTTGGGGACAGCAGGAAGGCTGTACCGTTATCATTGCTCTTGATGGCCAAGACTGCTTTGGCCAGGTAGGCCCAGACGTCCTCGTAGGTTGCAGGCTTACCTGCTAGTAAGGGCTTGGTGATGGGTTTGTTGGGCCGCTGTACGAGGCCAAAGCGACCCTGGACGCAAAGATTTCCATCAGTCGGAGGGCTAGCTGGAACAGGAGTAGTACGCACCAGGAGGTCTCCGCGTGTCTCTAAATTCACCTCACAGCCGAGGCCGCAGAGAGTACAAGTACTTGGGGTGGCCGTAAGCTCCCAAGGTCCTTGTTTAATGAGGGGCGCCTTTTCCGCCAAGGCACCGGTAGGGCAGACCGCGACGCACTGACCGCAGGCGTCACAACCGCTTTCGGCTAAAGGCAGATCAAAGGCAGGTTTGATGACGGCGTCAAATCCTCGGTGTACGAGACCAAGGGCGCCGATGCCTCGCACCTCGTCGCAGACCCGGACACACTGGGCACAGAGGATGCACTTGTTCGGGTCGCGGATCAGGAAGGGGTGTTCAGCTAGGTCGTAATCGTGAGTTTCACCATAGAAGCGCTCAGCGTTGGCCCCGTACTCAGCGGCATAAACGCGTAGTTTACACTCAAAGTAGTCCTGGCAGCCGCAGGCCAGACAGCGCTCTGCTTCCTGGCGGGCGGCTTCCTCGCTGAGGGCGGCCTCTATTTCGCGGAAGTCCTTGACGCGAGTTGAGGGTTCTTGCGCTTTTATTGTCACGCGTTCTTTCTTTGCGTGCTGCACGAAGTCCTCAGGTGTGAGGTCGGTACGTTTGACAACGTAGGGCTCAACGAAGGGGCGAAGTTGTCCGTTAAGGTAGGAGTCTATTGCCAACGCGGCTTTGCGCCCACCGGCCACAGCTTGAATGGCTATGTCCGGGCCGGTTACGGCGTCTCCAGCGGCAAAGACACCAGGGAGCGAGGTTTGGAAAGTGCTTTCATCTACAGCAATGCAACCGCGGCGGCTGGTGGCTAGACCTGGGATACCACTGAGGTCCACGCGTTGGCCGATGGCGGCGATGACCGTATCCACCGCTATGTCAAACTCGGAGCCTGGGATAGGTTCAGGCCTCTGGCGGCCCGAAGCGTCTGGTGCCCCCAGGCGCATCTTCTGACAAGTGAGGGCTGTGATTTGGCCATCTTTACCCTCCACCTTTACAGGAGCAGTAAGGTAAATGAACTTTACGCCTTCTTCCATGGCCTCATCGATCTCAGTGGCGCGTGCCGGCATTTCAGCTCGGGAGCGACGGTAAACCACGCTTACTTCCTTGGCGCCCAGGCGTAGTGCGGTGCGGGCAGCGTCCATGGCAGTGTTACCGCCACCTACCACAGCCACGCGGCCCAGGGGGACAGCTTGTCCCAAGGCTACCGCGCGCAGGAACTCGGCACCACCCATAACGGCGGGGAGCTCCTCCCCCGGAACCCCGAGGGGAGTACTTTGTTGTGCGCCCAGGGCCAGGAAGACAGCGTGAAAGCCCTGTTTTCTAAGGCCAGCCAAGGTGAAGTCCTGGCCTAACTTTTGTTTGGTCTTAAGTTCAATGCCCAGGCTCAGGATAGTGTTTATTTCTTTATCCAGAACAGCCTTAGGTAAACGCTACTGCGGAATGCCGTAGCGCAGCATGCCGCCTGGTTCAGGCAAGGCCTCAAAGATGGTGACTGCGTGGCCGGCCAAAGCGAGAAAGTAGGCTGCCGAGAGCCCGGCCGGCCCAGAGCCGATTACGGCTACGCGCTTGCCCGTAGGCCTCTTATGTGTCGGCAGGTAAGGGGTGGCTGCCTCAAGGTCAACATCGCCTACGAAGCGTTTCAGTGCTGCTAAGGCAATTGGTTCATCCACGAACTTCCCGCGGCGACAGGCGGTTTCACAAGGATGGGGACAGATGCGGCCAATTGAGGCCGGAATAGGCAGGACCTCCTTAATTAGGCGAACAGCCTCGCGGTGCTGTCCATTGGCAATGAGGGCGGCGTAGCCTTGGCAATCGCAGTGTGCCGGGCACTCCTGTATGCAGGGTGCGCGGCAGTCGCCACGGTGGTCGGATAGGAGAAGCTCCAGCGCCAGACGGCGGGCGGAGGCAATTCTCTCTGATTTGGTGCGCACGATCATGCCATCCGTGGCTTCAGTGGCACAGGAGCGCAGCAGTTTGGGTGTCCCTTCCACTTCGACCACGCAGAGACCGCATGAAGCGTAAGGTGTCAGGTTTGCGGCTTGGCAGAGAGTTGGGATTGCAATCCCGTGATCCTGTGCCGCCTGGAGTATTGTTTGGCCCCGAGGTATGCTTAGCTCGTGGCCATCAATGTTAATGTTGATGGTAGAGCCCATGATTTCTCCCCCCTAGTCTATCTGAATGGCTTGGAAGCGGCAGGCTTGATAGCAGGTCTGGCAGCGGGTGCATTTTTCTGGATCAATAGTGTGTGGCTTTCCGCGTTCCCCGCTGATGGCGCCCACTGGACAGACCCGGGCACAAAGGCCGCAGCCGCGGCAGGCGTCAGGATCAATGGAAAGGGTGAGAAGGGCCCGACACTGATGGGAGGGGCACTTCTTGTCGCGAATGTGGGTTTCGTACTCGGAGCGGAAGTAGCGGAGTGTAGTGAGGACGGGGTTGGGTGCGGTTTGACCAAGGCCGCAGAGAGCCGTTTCCTTTACTTGTTTGGCTACTTCTTCGAGGGTGGGTAGGTCCTCTTCTCTGCCCTGGCCTTGAGTAATGCGCTCCAGGATCTCCAGCATACGTTTGGTGCCCAGGCGACAGGCGATACATTTGCCGCACGACTCCTTCTGTGTAAACTCCAGAAAGAACCGAGCCATGTCCACCATACAGGTATCTTCATCCATAACCACCATACCGCCAGAACCCATAATGGCGCCAGTGGCGGTGATGGATTCATAATCTACCGGGGTGTCCAACAGGTGTTCGGGTATACAGCCACCGGAGGGTCCGCCCAGCTGTACCGCCTTGAATTTCTTACCGTCGCGAATGCCGCCGCCGATGCCGTAAATGACCTCCCGGAGTGTAATGCCCATGGGTACTTCCACCAGTCCGCTGGACACTACCTTGCCCACCAGGGCAAAGACCTTGGTACCGGGGCTTTTGGTAGTACCTTGACTGGCGAAGGCAGTGCTACCGTTTTGAATTATCCAGGGCACATTGGCAAAGGTTTCAACGTTGTTGATATTGGTGGGTTTTTGCCAGAGACCTGCGTTGGCTGGAAAGGGCGGTTTCAGGCGAGGCATGCCGCGTCGACCTTCTAGGGACGCTAAGAGTGCGGTCTCCTCGCCGCAGACGAAGGCACCTGCTCCTTCTCTGATGTGAATGCGGAAGGAAAAACCGCTGTCTAAAATATTGTCGCCTAAGTAGCCTGCTTCCTCAGCCTGCTGTAGGGCCATGCGGAGGCGTTGCACCGCCAGGGGATACTCTGCGCGGACATAAACAAACCCTTCGCTAGCGCCGATGGCGTAAGCGGCGATGGCCATGCCTTCGATAACCCGGTGTGGATCACCCTCCAGGATGCTGCGGTCCATGAAGGCACCAGGATCACCTTCATCGGCATTGCAGATGATGTATTTGGGGCTCCCAGCAGCGCGGCGGCAGAATTCCCACTTGAGTCCGGTGGGAAAACCGGCTCCACCTCTACCGCGCAGGCCGGAGGCTTTGATTTCGTTTATGACTGTTTCCGGATTCATTTTGGTCAAAGCTTTGGCAAGGGCTTTGTAACCATCGTTTTTAACGTAACTGGAGATGTCTTCCGGATCGATGCGACCACAATTCTGCAAGACAATTCTGCGCTGCTTGCGGTAGAAAGGCAGATCACGATAGCAGGGGACCTTTTGTTTGGTTTCCGGATCTTGGTACAGAAGACGTTCCACAATTTGTTGTGAGACCAGGTGACTGGAGACTATTTCTGCTACGTCTTCGGGGCGCACGTGGGTGTACATGGTCTCCTCAGGATAGACCACTACCAAGGGGCCCATTTGGCACAGACCATGGCAGCCGGTAGTTACGACCTGGATTTCCTGTTTCAGTCCGTGGGCGGCCAATTCTTTTTCAAACTCTGCGCGTATCTTGGTGGAGCTGCCCGAGGTGCACCCGGTACCACCGCAGATGTGAACTTGTGCGCGGAAGGGTGTCACTTAAAATCCCCCCTATAAGAGTTAGATTTACGCTTTTTTCTTTGTTTGAGCAGCTTTTGTTTTTAGGTCGTTTAGTACCCTGCGGGTTTTGTCCGGGGTGAGTTGGCCATAAGCTGTGCCGTCGATCATCATCACTGGAGCCAAGCCGCAGCAGCCGAGACAGGCTACTGTTTCCAAGGTGAACTGACCATCGGGAGTAGTTTCTCCTGGTTGTAGGCCAAGTTCCTCAGCGATGGCTGCCAGGATCATTTCGCTGCCGTTGACGTGGCAGGCCGTCCCCTGGCAGACGGTAATGATCTGCTTACCCAATGGCTCAAGACGAAACTGGGTATAAAAAGTGGCTACGCCGTAGACGTGGGCAGGACGCAGTCGCGTCTTCTTGGCAATATGGTTTAAGACCTCGGGTGGCACGTACCCATACTCCTCCTGCGTCTCTTGAAGGATACTGATAAGAGCTCCTGGCGCATAATGGTGGCGGGCCAGGATCGCATCTACCTTTGAAAAGGAGCTCATTGGAGCGGGGTCCTTGATAGCGACTTCTTGTGTAGACACTGAGTTCACTCCTCTCTCGACTGATGCTTGAGCAAGAGATTTCTTCTCGAGCGTTCGGTACCATTATAGCAGAAATTAAAGTTTTTGGCGGAGAAACATTGTTAGGTTTGTAACAAAAATCATGTAT
>JAAYHG010000246.1 GCA_012735455.1 Bacillota bacterium | reverse complement strand
GGATAAGGATGCCGCTGAGAGAGTAGAGCGCGTGCTTGAGGTGCCGACCCTGCGGGCACCGGTGGAACGAGGCGAGCGGCTGGGGCGTGTTGTGGTAAAGCTGGACGGCAAGACTCTAGCCGAACGAGACTTGGTGGCCGCTGCGTCTGCAGCTAAGAGAATCGCTCTAACCACTTTTATTTGGTACGTTAACCGCCCCTTGGTGGCCGTACTCAAAAGCTGGCATTTGCTCTAGCTGGATAACAGAATCAGAACCTCTAATTGATTCTCTTGCTTCTCTGGAGCAATTTACCGAAAGGAGTAGGACAAGCACCGGCGAATACCTTAAGCGCATTTCTTTTTCTGCGGGAGGTAAGGCCGGTGCCAGACAATACGTATGTGCGCTTGAGGCCCTTGACAAAGAGAGATCTTGATCAAATGGCTGGGTGGGAGGCAGACGAAGAGTTAAATTATCTTCTAGGCTTGCACCTGGAAAGGGAGCAAACTGCCTACTGGAGTCATTGTGAGGCACTTATGAACACCCCTGGAAACCGCTTATGGGCCGTGGAAACGGTTGAAGGCAAGTTCATTGGTGAAGTGGAGTTGGGGCAGATTACCTGGCGTACCAAAGAGGCGGAACTTAAGATCTGTATCGGGGATCCACGCTACCATGGTCAGGGGTACGGGACGGCGGCAGTGGAAGCCGTGTTAGACAAGGCGTTTTACGAACTTAAGCTAGAGCGAGTATATCTCAGGGTTTATAACTATAACATCCGAGCTGTGCGTTGCTACCTTCGCAATGGATTCAAGAAAGAGGCGGTATTGAGGAACCGGCGTCGTTTCCAGGGCAAGAACTACGATGTCTATCTGATGTACATAGACAGCCAGACACACGAGAGTAAAGAGCGTGGAAAGGTCCGGGCAAGTAAGCTGAAGAACGATTCAATTGACAAGCCTCTAGCAGGCTCGCTATAATAAAAAAAGGCGTTTGAGGCCAAACCCGGGCAAATGCCCGGGTTTGGACTTGATAAGAAGGAAAGAAGGAGGAAACAGGTCTTGAGATGGGAGAACGTCGCTAAACTCGTGATGAGTATTCTCCTGATAGCTCTTATTGCTTTCTTGTCATACAGACCTATTAAAGAAGGAATCAAACTGGGGCTTGATCTCCAAGGCGGTACGCACTTGGTCCTCAATCTGGTGGATACGCCTGAGGCTAAAGTGGACAATCAGGCGGTGACAGGAGTTATTAACATCATCAACGATCGTATCAATCAGTTTGGTGTGTCTGAACCACTGATCCTGCCCGAAGGCAATCGTCGCATTATTGTTGAACTTCCTGGCTTGGAGGACTCAGAAGAAGCAGTCAGGGTACTTTCTATGACTGCTTACCTTGAATTCGTAGATGAGATAGGGAAGGTGTGGGTGACAGGTAAAGATCTGAAAAACGCTCAGTTTGTTTACGATCATAATAACCAACCAGTGGTTGAGTTGGAGTTTCGGCCTGAAGGTGCCAAAAAGTTTGCCGAAGCTACGAAGGCAAATTTGGGAAAACCCCTGGGTATTCTCTTGGACCAAAAGCTTGTAACCGCGCCGGTCGTACAGGATGTGATCACCAACGGCAGGGCAGTTATCAATGGGATACCGAGTGCTGAAGAGGCTCAACGCTACGCCATCGCTCTGCGCTCTGGTGCTCTGCCAGTAAAGGTGGAGATTGTGGAGAACCGCACTGTGGGCCCCACACTGGGGCAGGATTCTATTGACAAGAGCGTGCGCGCCTTTGCCTTAGGTGTTTCTGCTGTCGTCCTTTTTATGCTGGCTTATTATCGTGGCTTTGGCTTGGTTGCTAACTTAGCTCTTGCTGTTTATGTTCTGCTGGTATTGTGGGCACTAGCAGGGTTAGGAGCTGTCCTCACACTTCCAGGGATCGCTGGATGTATTCTCTCCATTGGTATGGCGGTGGATGCCAATGTGATTATCTTTGAACGGATTAAAGAAGAGCTACGTAACGGAAAGACAATACGGTCTGCCCTGGACGCGGGCTTTACTCGAGCCATGGCTACTGTTGTTGATGCTAATTTGACCACCTTGATTGCTGCGGTAGCGTTGTATTATCTTGGCACAGGGGCTATTCGCGGTTTTGCAGTAACGTTAGGCCTTGGTATCATTGCTAGCATGATTACAGCAGTGGCACTGACAAAATATATGCTCCGGTTGTTCATAAACAGTGGACTGCCCATTGGGATCCGCGTAACAGGGGGTGAGCGGTAATGCGCTTTGATTTCGTGGGCCGCAGTAGGCTTTGGTTTGCACTTTCTGCAGGGGTAATTCTGGTTGGCTTACTTGCGCTTTTGCTTCAGGGGTTGAATCTTGGTATTGATTTCCAGGGAGGAACACTGTTGCAGCTTCGATTTGATAAGGCAATAACCATAGACGCTATCAGGGATGTTCTGGCCATCCACAATCTAGAAAAGAGCTATATTCAAGAGAGTGACGAAGGGACTTTTATTATTCGTACCAGGGATCTGAGTGACGAGACGCGCCGGGATGTTTTGGCAGCCTTAGAGGACGAGATCGGCAGTTATCAAATCTTGCGCACAGAGAGGGTAGGAGGCGTTATCAGCGCAGAATTGCGTAACAACGCCTACATTGCCCTAACCATTTCCGCACTTCTGATGCTTGTCTACATCGCGCTGCGTTTTGAGTTTAAGTTTGCAGTGGTGGGAATCCTGGCCCTTATTCACGATGTCCTTGTTACCGTAGGCCTGTTCGCGCTTTTCCGCGTTGAGATTGACAGCACCTTTGTGGCAGCCATACTCACCATTGTGGGTTACTCGATCAACGCTACCATTGTGATATTTGACCGTATTAGGGAAAATCTCAAACAGAGCAGGAAAGAGTCTTTGGCTGATTTAGTTAACAGGAGTATCAGTGAGACCCTGACACGCTCTATTAATACCTCAGCCACGACCCTCTTCGCTGTGGTTGCCTTACTGCTATTCGGCGGTGAGACAACCAAGGTCTTCGCTTTGGCCCTCCTTATCGGTCTTATTAGTGGCACGTACTCTTCTATTTTCCTGGCTTCGCCCCTTTGGTATTTGTGGCGAACAAAATGATGCCTTCTGGCCTAGACGTACTGACGAAAAAGCGTCCCGAAGAAGGGGCGCTTTTGTGTTTGGTCCAAGGATCAAGCACTGCTGGGCGGGATAGACTAGCTAGAGAGATGATGAAATATAAGGTCCAGAGGAGGTACCGTCTCTGCGTAAGTACACGTCTCTCGTAAGACATGAAGGTAACAGGGAACTCTTTATGTTTGTGGAACTGAGTATCCTTGGCCTCCTGCAAGGGTGGCCGGTGCACATGCACGTGGAAGGTCTTAGGGGAACAGGGAAGACTACTATACTGCGTGCCGCGCAAGCTATCCTACCGCCAATAACAAGGGTTAAGGGTTGCATTTATAACTGTCATCCCTTAAGGCCGCACTGCCCGCTCCATGCAGGTTTGAATCCAGTGGAGCTTGCGAACCTGGGGACCGAGACAGTGCCTCGCCCCTTCCTTGAGATATCACACTCCGCCAAAATGGGAACTGTGGTGGGCACGCTGGATTTAAAAAGGCTAACGGACTCCAGCGAACCAGAGGCGCGAATTCTGCCGGGAACTCTGCCTAAGGCCCACCGGGGCATTGTCTTTGTTGATGAGATTAACCGGATTGCCGATACCTCTCCTGAACTTACCGACGTATTATTGGATGTGATGGGAACAAAACCTGGCCGGGTACAAATAGAGGAAAGCGGTTTACCTCCTGTTACGTTGCCCCTTGAGGTAAGCGTGTGGGCTGCATCCAATCCCGACGAAGACCCGGGTCCTCTCTCTGACATTCGGCGGCAGTTGTCCGACCGTTTTGACTTTGTCATTCAAATGGGCCGACCTCAACAAATGAAGGATATACTTAACATATTGAGGCGAGGGCATGAAGCCAAAGAGGAACAGGACTTAGACAACGTGATTCGCTCACGCTTGGCTGCGGCAACAACGGAAGGTCGAGGGCAGCTGGAGTTCCCGCCCGAACATCTGTCCGCCTTGGCTCAACTTTACCTGAGCCATCACCTTGAGAGCCTCCGATCTGTGGAAGCATTGAAG
>JAAYHG010000245.1 GCA_012735455.1 Bacillota bacterium | reverse complement strand
TGCTGCCCAAACATGCCAGCGAGCCTTGACTGAACCAGAGGCACGAGCTGTCTTGCAGGCCTTTGGGATATCCTTTGTAGCTGCTGATGTTGCGCAGGATGGGGACCAAGCGGTTCAAATAGCGGAAAGACTTGGTTATCCTGTGGTACTCAAAGTAGTATCGCCCGAAATTATCCACAAGAGTGATGCGGGCGGAGTCAAAGTAAACCTTGACAATGCCCAGAAGGTGCAGGCTGCTTATTCTGAGATACTTGCCAACGCGCAAAGATACAAGCCTGAAGCTGAGATCCATGGCCTCTTAGTGTCGCGGCAGGCCGCCCCTGGTGTAGAAATCATTGTTGGCGGTATACGCGATCCACAGTTTGGCCCCGCTGTGATGGTGGGTTTCGGTGGGATCTTTGTCGAGGTTCTCAAGGATGTTGCGTTCCGGGTTGCTCCCATCTCCGAAAAAGAAGCCCGTGCGATGCTACGCGATCTCAGACTGTACCCGCTTCTTACAGGTGCATGGGGGCGAGAGAAAGCCGATCTAGATGCCTTAGCGCAAATGCTAGTGCAGGTGGGACAGGCACTGGTGGCGGTGCCTGCCATCAAAGAGATCGACCTCAATCCGGTGCGCGTTTACAGCAGCGGTGCCATTGCCCTAGATGCACGGGTGATTGTCTAGGAATCTGCTATAGACCAATCAAGACGGCCCTGGCTTCCTGTTGGAAGCACAGGGCCTTTGAACTGATGGCAGGCCAGTTAATCCTCAATTTACCTTGTTCCGGAGTCGCAGAATAACGAGGAAAAGTGGTGCCTTTTTTAATTGAATAGGAGGAAAAAAGGAAGACTTATCGAATAATTACCTTGTCGGACAGTAGTACAATAATACAGACAGACGAATCATAATCTGTTTCTTAGGAGGTTACTCGTGAATCAACCAGCGAGCCAGATAAGACGTATAACAATTCGGGACTCTTTAATGGCCTATTTCAAGAAAGCACTCATCAGCGGTCGCCTAAAGCCGGGGGACAAGTTGCCCAGTGAAACGGAACTGGCTCAATCACTAGATGTTGGACGGGCTTCCATACGCGAGGTTCTTTCTGCACTCACTTTTCTGGGAATATTAACGAAAAAGCCGGAAGGGACCTTTGTTAGTGAGAATCCCAGTGAGTTGCCGGCTTTGGCCATCTTAGCATCCTCTATAACAACAGAGAAGTTCAGCCAGCAACTATATCAGGCCCGCTTGGCCATGGAGCCAGGGATTGCCAGGTTAGCGGTTCTGCACTGTCAGCCGCAGGACGTTATCCTACTTGAACAAAAACTGGAAGCGATGAAACCCTTAATCGGACGGGGGGAATATGCGCACGAAGACGTTGCCTTTCACCTAACGATAGCCACGATGACAGGAAACACGATTCTGTACCAACTAATGAAGACCCTTAGCGATTTAATGACCATGCAAATGACAGAAAAGATTAGCAGAATCGCTAAGAAGGAAGGCCTTTCCTTCGCTAGAGCATTAGAGTTTCACCATCAAAAAACCATCGAAGAACACACAAGAATCTTGGTAGCTTTTAAGGGAATGGATCCCCAAGGTGCCTACGATGCTATGTGCAGTCATCTTGAACACTGGCAGATATATTCATATTAGTTGTACGTATCAAGAAAGGGGGCAAGTATATAGATCAAAAGATGGCACTTTTATGTATTAAGCAACAGAGGAGGGTGGGCAAAATAGCACGGATTCACGAGTTTAGCATCAAGACAAATGTCCGCTACGGTTTTGGGGCAGCTAAAACCGTCGGACAACTGGCCCGGGAGTTGGGCTGCAAGAATGCCCTGGTCGTGACAGATCCAGGACTCGTCAAGGCAGGGCTGGCTGGTACCATCTGTGGTTATTTGGATGACAGTGGGATTGGCTGGACTTGCTTTGACAAAGTGGAGCCCGAGTTCGACAGTTCTTGGGCAACGGGAGACTCTTCTTCAGTAATATCAAGGGTTTCCGGGCTCGGAAATAGAAAATGCATAGATACACGCTATGCGTGCCTAATCCATTGTCAATCAATAGTACAT
>JAAYHG010000244.1 GCA_012735455.1 Bacillota bacterium | reverse complement strand
ATATGGCGGCCGTAATCAAGGGCTGCGAGGAGATGGAAGCCTTGGGCCTAATTAAGAAGGCGCCCCTGGTGATAGGCGTACAGGCAGCAGGTTGCAGCCCCATCGCCAAGGCTGCGACCCAAGGCAAAGAAGCGATCGAACACTTCGGCACTCCCAATACCATTGCCCACGCCATTTCCAACCCTAACCCCCCTAGCGGCAACCGCATCCTACGAAAGGTACGGGAAGGCCGGGCGGAACTCATAACGGTAACAGATGAAGAGATCGTCTCTGCCCAGGCTTTTCTGGCTGCCAAGGAAGGGCTCTTTGTCCAGCCCGCCAGTGCCGCCTCCGTGGCAGGCATCCGCAAACTCAGCCAGGCAGGTCGGCTGAAACCAGATCACCGGGTGGTGGCTATCCTAACCGGAAGCGGCCTTAAAGATACCAGCGTCTTAGAACTGCACAACTTGCAAACAGGCGCTGTTCCGGTGGGAGAACTGGAGCGGGTATTGAGTGACTAGCGGCAGGATTTTTGACCAGGGCCGTAGGCTGGCAGCTGTTGCTAATGAGTCTTACTGAAAGGAGCTTGTCCGTGTCCAAGAAAATGATAACTCCGCAAACCCTGCTTTATCCCGTACCTGTGGTCATGGTCTCCTCAGGTACAGAGACCAGCCGAAACATTATTACTGTAGCCTGGGCCGGTGTGGTTTGTTCCGATCCGCCCATGGTGGGCATAGGGATCAGACCTTCCCGGTATTCCCACGAGCTCATCAGCCAACAGGGTGAGTTTGTGGTTAACATTCCCCTGGCCAGTCAATTGGATGCAGTCAAGGTTTGCGGCGGCGCAACCGGCCGCGGTCGTGATAAGTTCCGCGACGCTGGTCTGCATGCTGCTGCTGCCAGCATCGTCAAAGCACCCCTCATCAGCGAGTGCCCTGTAAACCTGGAATGTCAGGTGCGTCAAGTAGTAAAGCTGGGCAGCCACGACCTCTTTCTGGCGGAAATTGTCGCTATCCACGCTAGCGAAGAGGTCCTGGATGCTTACGGTCGCATCGATCCAGCCAAAGCTAAACCCCTGGGCTACATCAGTGGCGAGTACTGGACAGGACACTAGGTCCCCAACCAAAAGGAGCTGCCCGCTTGACCGCGGGCAGCTCCTTTTGTACACGCTACCTTGTCCCCTAGAGGGAAAAGATAGCCACAGGTACTATGAAACACAGCTTATTTCAGCAGAAGGGCCGGACGGTTGTAAGGCACGGCTAGATTACTGCGCCACTCTTTTAGCCACCGCCAAAGCCAGAATCTTGGTCCCTGCAATAAGCGCTTCGGTATTAAAGGTCATCTTCGGATCATGCAAACCTGGTGTGGCATCGCAGCCCAAAGCTAGGAAAGCAGTCTTCAAGCTGGGATCAGCCATCTTAAACTCATGGAAATCATCGCTACCTGGACTATGGATCTCTGGAAGAAGTCCTTCCTCCCCCAGGACCTCCTTGATAGCTTCAGCGAGAACTGCAATGGCCTCTTGATCATACTCCGCCGCAGGCACAGAACCTAGGATGTTAACTTCAGCCTTGGCACCAACGGCAGAAGCTCCACCCTCACAAGCCGCAATCAGCTTTTCCTTTAACTCGTCCATGAGGGCATTGGAAGCGGCCCGCATATCCACCGTGAAAACAACCTTGTCCGGAATGATATTGCTGGCCACGCCACCCCCGGAAATCTTGGTCACCTTGGCTGACCACTGCTGCGCCGGATTGAGCCAGATGTTATTGATGCCCTGGATGGCCAGCACTGCTCCGTCAATGGCGTTTACACCTAGGTGCGGGCGAGCACCATGGGCTGCTTTGCCCAGGATGGTGACCTCAGCCACGGTGCTACCACCGTGCCACAGGGCCGCAGCGGCCTGTCCCAACCGGGCCTCTTGGATAGGACGAATGTGGACACCGTAAAGCTCGTCTAGCCCTTTGGCCGCCCCACCCGCAACCATGTTCTTAGCCCCAACCAGCCTCTCCTCTGCCGGCAGAAAGATGACTCTAACCGCTCCTTTTTT
>JAAYHG010000243.1 GCA_012735455.1 Bacillota bacterium | reverse complement strand
CTCCTCAATGAGGTAACGCCTGAGACTGGCATGATCTTGTTCCTTGTCCCAAGGGCAGCCGGTTGGACCACGCAGCTTGGCCATAACTTCCACCAATGGATCCAGCGGAAATTTCGCCATGTTTTTACCTCCTTGCCAAGCTTCCTGGCTTTAGGCGCTGGGCCAAAGAACGCAGCGGGCCAGGAAGTAGTTCCAAATCCTCAAGACTGAAAGCCCGAACCAGAAAGAGGGCTGAACTATAACCCAACCCCCCCAACCCAATGGCCAAGATGGTAGCCAGGCTTGTCCCTAGGGAAGAAAGCAGGATCCGGTAGCCAATGACCACAACCAGAGCCATGATGGCTGTGGCCGCTGCCGGCTTCAACACCAGTTCACGCACATCCCAAGAGAAGCTCACTAGGCGGTTGATGGCCAAAGAATTAAGTAACGTGGCCAGAAAAAAGGTGCTTACTGTCCCCAAGGCTGCTCCACGAATTCCCAAGAGCGGCACAGCCGTAAGACTGTAAGTCAGGATCACCTTGAGTACTGCTCCTAGAGCTAAGCTTTTGACAGGTATATCCGTACGCCCTAGACCTTGAAGAATGCCGGAAGTAGTCTGGTGCAGGCCGAGGAAGAGGCAGCTGGCCGAAAGTGCTGCCAGAGTTGGCCCCGCCGCGGGCAGATCGTAAAGGAGGTCCATGATAGGACTGGCCAGAATGAAAAGACCGACAAACGCCGGTAATTCAACCAGTATTGCTAAGCGCAGTCCAGTCTTGATACGTCGTTTAAGCAGGGCTAGATCTCCGCTGGTGGCAGCAGCCGAAATGGTTGGTACTAAGCTCACCGCCAACGCTACGGTAATGATCGTTGGCAGATTGATTAAGGTAGCCGCCATCTGTGAAAGCTGGCCAAAAAGGGCCGTTGCTTCAGGGACAGTATACCCGGCTACCTCCAAGCGAATGGGTACCAGAATCACGTCTATATTCTGCATGATGGGCATTACCAAACTGGCCATGGAAACCGGGATGGCCAGACGAAAGATAGCCGCCAGGAGCGTCCTCTTATCTTGTGGTTCACTGGGCTCAGCCACTAGCGGCCGCTCACGGCGATAATAAAAGAAAAGGACCAAAAGTGCTCCAGCTGCCCCGCTAACAGCACCAAAGGCTGCACCCGCAGCAGCGAACTCAATTCCACGGCTGAGGAGCAGGTACCCCAGTACCAAGGCCGTACCAGCCCGGAAGAGCTGCTCCACCACCTGGGAAACAGCGGTAGGCACCATGTCTTGCTGGCCTTGAAAGTAGCCGCGGAAAGAGGATATGAGTGCCACCAAGAGTATAGCTGGTGCAATGGCCACAATAGGCCAATAAGCTCGCGCATCACGCAGCCATCCTTGCCGGACCATCACCTGAGCCAGAGCGAAAAGGAGGAAACTAAAAACAAGACCCAAGGCAAAAAGAGTCCCCAGAGCCACGCGAAATACCTGCTTAGCAGCAGCAGGCTTGCCCTGGGCTAATCTCTCTGCCACCAGCTTCGAGATGGCCACCGGAATTCCCGCTGTGGAAATGGCCAGGATCATGGTGTAGAGGGGGTAAGCCATGCCGTAAAGTCCCATACCTTCGTCACCAATGAGACGGGCCAAAGGTATCCTATAGATAGCGCCAAGGAGTTTACTTGTAATTCCGGCAGCAGCTAGAATAGCCGCACCGCCCAAGAAGGACTGCGGCTGTTTCGCTTTCATGATCCGAGCCTCACTTCCTTCCTTTACCACCCCCAATTATATCAAAAAGGGGCCGGGTTTCAACCTGCCCCAAGTTGGCTAATTAGCATTTAGACGGTGGAAGCAGCGGTACTACTGTTCCATTTGCTTGGCCAAAAAGCCTGCTGCTGTCTCGGCCAGTTTTACCTCCATATCCCCCATTTTGACATCCGGGTTTTTCGAGGACAGAATCACAGCTCCAATGGGATCCCCTTCCGCAATGATGGGGGCGATAACCTCAGCACTGAAGCGGCAGTCGTCGTCCTCTGTTAGACAGTCTTTGCAGTACTTGTGCTCTTTCGGATTGTTGATTAGAACAGTGCGGCGTTCCTCCATAACCTGCTCTACTGCAGTACCAATAGGCTTATTAAGGAACTCTTTCTTAGGGGCTCCGGCTACGGCGATAATTGTATCACGGTCAGCAATGCAAGCGATGTGTCCCACTGCTTCTGCAAGGGAGTCGGCGTACTCCTGAGCAAAGTCGCTCAGCTCACCAATGGGAGAGTACTTCTTAAGAATTACTTCTCCTTCCCTGTCAACAAATATCTCTAGAGGATCTCCCTCCCGAATGCGTAAAGTTCTGCGAATCTCCTTGGGTATTACAACGCGACCTAAGTCGTCGATGCGTCGCACGATGCCCGTCGCCTTCATCTCCACCCCTCCTTTTGCCAATCTCATGCGGTAACTGTGTCACAGATAGTATATAGGGATTTTGACACTTTTATTCATTTTTGCCATGCGGGGGTGGATATATTTGCACGCGCTCTCTAGTAGCCCTTAGTCCTTGGCCAACTTGTTCTCTTGCTTTACTTTGTCCTTGAGGCTATCAACATAAGCGGTGAATGCCTCATCCTTTTTCTGCCCTTCCAGCATAGGCTCAAGGAAAGGCCGCACTTCTTCAAGGCTCATGATATGGGCCGGTTTTTTGTCCGTAACCTGGATGATGTGGTAGCCAAACTCTGTCTTCACCACGGGGCTAATCTCACCCACGGGCGTGGTAAATGCCGCATCCTCAAACTCCTGAACCATCCTGCCCCGGGAAAAATAACCCAAGTCACCGCCACCTGCAGCGCTGCCGTCAGTGGAATACTCCTTGGCCAAGGCAGCAAAGTCCTCGCCTTTTTCCAGGCGATCCCTAAGTTCCAGGGCCAACTTTTCCTCATCCACCAGGATGTGACTAGCTCTGACCTGTTCCGGAAGCTCCATCTCCGCTTTATGCTCTTCATAGTAAAGAGAAACGTCCTCAGGTGTGACCGTAACCTCTGCGGTCACCTTGTTATAAAGCTCTTGCAGCTTAAGGTTGCGGTCTACAACCTCCCTTACATCATCCAAGGTGATCTTTGCCTTTTTCAGAGCCTCATCCAGCTTAGCTTTGTCTCCAAACCGGCTTTCTAAACTGGTTTGCACTTCGTCGAAAGCCTGATCTCTTTTTTCTTGCTCTACGGTGACTCCTTCTTCCTCAGCCCCCTGTAGCATGACTAACTCTTCCAAGAGTTGGTCTACCACTTCAGCCCGTGGAACCTGGCTCAGATCCAAATCAGGGGCAAAGAGTTTTACTATGGCAATACGTTTCTCCACATCGCCATTCACCAACTCGTAATCGCCCACAACACCAACCACTTTATTAGGATTGCTGCACCCGGCCAAAAGGAGTATCGCCACCACAGCTCCCGCCAGGAGTCTTTTGAACCTCACTAAGGTTTCCCCCTCTCTAGTTTAACAGGATCCTGAAGACCTCGGTGCTTGCCAGTTGCCATTTAGCCGAACAAATGTTCTGCCGGCAGTCAACCACCAGTCTCATTGTACTTGACCTGGTGTGCTGCGACAACCCCTTTTAAGTGTTGCAGGGCTTCAAGCAGGGCTGGCACTATCTTCCTGGGGGGGAGACCAGCAGTACGAAACACCAATTGGTGCTCGTGGTCAGGCGTTGGGGCCAGGCGCCGTCGCGTTACCCGGCTTAGATAAAAGACGTCTTCCGGGGTCAAGTAGAGGCCTGGCGCAAATGTGATGACGACTCTATCTTCTTTCTGGGCCAATGCGGTTATCTTTACCTGATAAGCCAGAGTCCGCAGCCGGGCTATCTGCAGCAGGTTGACCACCTCGTCGGGTGGATCCCCAAAGCGGTCTACCAGATCATCCGCCACTTCATCCACATCAGCTTCACTCTTGCAGGCCACAATGGCTTTGTAAAGCTCCATTTTATCACGCGGCGAACGCACATAAGTCTCCGGCAGGTAGGCATTGATCTTAAGATCAATTTGTGGTTCCACCTCATGACGCTGCTTTTCACCCTTTAGCTCCCGCACAGCTTCTTCCAGCAGCCTACAATACATTTCGAAACCAACAGCAGCAATGTGACCGTGTTGTTCCGCCCCCAGGATATTGCCGGCTCCACGAATCTCAAGGTCACGTATGGCCAGCTTGAAACCGGAACCCAATTCGGTAAACTCTCGCAAGGCCTGCAGTCTTTTTTCCGCCACAGGGGAAAGCAGCTTCTGGGGTTGATAAGTGAAATATGCGTAGGCTACACGGTTTGAACGACCCACACGCCCACGTAACTGGTAGAGTTGTGACAGACCTAAACGGTCGGCATCTTTCACCACCAGGGTATTGACATTCGGCATATCCAACCCATTTTCAATAATGCTAGTGCAGACTAGCACATCGTATTCACCCGCCAAGAAGTTGAGCACAATACGTGACAGCCTAGTCTCGGAAAGCTGGCCGTGGGCCACCGCCACACGGGCGTGGGGCAGCAATTCTTTAACACGATTGGCCTCTGCCTCGATTCCCTCTACGCGGTTATAAAAGTAGAACACCTGCCCACCCCGGCCCAATTCCCGAGCAATAGCGTCACGAACCAGGGAATCGCTGTACTCCACCACATATGTTTGGACAGGGTAACGGTCTTCCGGCGGTGTCTGGATAACGCTCATATCCCTCAGCCCAACCATGGACAGGTGTAGGGTACGGGGTATGGGAGTTGCCGTAAGGGTCAAGACGTCAACTGACGCTTTGAGTTCTTTTAATCGTTCCTTTTGGCGTACACCAAAACGCTGCTCTTCATCAATAATAACCAAACCCAAATCGGCAAAACGTACGTCCTTGGAAACCAGTCTGTGAGTACCAATAATGATGTCAATGGCTCCACGTCGCAGCTTCTTCAGTATCTCCCGTTGTTCTTCCGTGCTGCGAAAACGCGACAACATCTCCACCTGCACCGGATACCCCACTAAACGCTCTCGAAAAGTATTAAAGTGCTGTTGCGCCAATATAGTGGTTGGTACCAGAACCGCCACCTGTTTTCCATCCATCACCGCTTTAAAAGCCGCCCGAATGGCTACCTCTGTCTTGCCAAAACCGACATCGCCGCAAAGCAGGCGGTCCATGGGATGAGGACTCTCCATATCACGCTTAATCTCCTCTATGGCCCGCAGTTGGTCATCCGTCTCCTCATAGGGGAAGGCCTCTTCAAACTCCTTTTGCCAAACTGTATCTTTACTAAAGGCATACCCGGGGGTCGCTTCACGCTTGGCATAGAGGGCCAACAGATCCTTGGCCATCTCCTCTACGGAGCGCTTGACACGGCTCCTGGCTCGTTGCCACTCGTTGCCCCCTAGTTTAGAGAGCCTGGGGTTTTCCCCTTCGGGTCCAACGTATTTCTGCAGAAGATATACCTGATCCGTGGGTACATAAAGGCGATCCTGCCCCGCATACTCCAGAAGAAGGTAGTCTCGAGTACTACCAGCGCTCTCTAAAGTTTCTACTCCGCGGTATCGTCCGATGCCGTGGACAACGTGGACCACCAAGTCCCCCACCTTAAGATCAGTAAAACTGGGGACGGCACTCTCGTCCATGGCTGAGCGTCGTTCCCGCCGCCTGGTACGACCAAAAATCTCGCCGTCAGCAATCTCAACCACCTTAAGAGAGGGGAGTTCAAAACCGGCGGAGATGGTCCCAACCTGTACACCAACTGAAACCCCAGGCGCATTCGCCTTGAGCCACTCCCGGAGCCGCTGAGCTCTAGCCTCACTGCTGGCATGAAGAGTGATGGCATAGCGCTGCAAGTGCCAGTGCCGGAGGTCCTGTATGAGCCGCTCCTCATTCTTGTGATAAGGTGTTAGCTCCCGCGCCACCACTGCAACAAAGGCCTGGGGATTGCTGTAGGGGGCACGCCGCTGAAAAAGACTAAAGCCAATTCGCTGCAGACCGCCCAACTGCAGCATGATATCTTCCAATGTGTTGTAGAGCCGAGCCTCTTCTGGCAGCAGGCTTCCCTCCTCCAATAGCCTGGTTTGCATGTTCTTGAGG
>JAAYHG010000242.1 GCA_012735455.1 Bacillota bacterium | reverse complement strand
GTTGTGGGTATAGAAACACGGTTGATCCCCACCGGCCGTGAGGTGCCTTGTGTTGTAATTGAATCCGATGGTGCTGACACTTGGGTGGAGACAGAAGCACAAGACCTTGAGGTCATGACCGGAGATGACCTTAAGGCAGTGATCCGCGAGGCAGGCCTTGTGGGTATGGGTGGGGCTATGTTTCCGACCCACGTGAAGGTTTCGCCGCCACCGGGGAAGGCCTTTGATGCGGTAATCATCAACGGAGCTGAGTGCGAGCCCTTTCTCACCTGTGATCACAGGCTTATGGTGGAAGAGCCAGAAAAGATAGTCTTGGGGCTTCAGGCCTGGCTCAAGGTGACAGGTGCTGATCACGGCTTTATTGGAATCGAGAGCAACAAACCGGATGCCATAGCGGCGCTTCAGGCTGCTGCCTCCGGTGACGACCGTATTGAGGTGGTTAAGCTTGTCTGTAAATACCCGCAAGGTAGTGAAAAACAGCTCATCGAAGCTGTACGCGGTCGTCAGGTCCCCTCGGGTGGCCTGCCGGTAGACGCAGGGGCACTGGTGCAGAATGTTGGGACAACTCATGCGCTGGCCACTGCGATCTTGACAGGGCGTCCCTTAGTGGAGCGTGTGGTAACAGTGACAGGCGGGGCAGCGCTAATGAACCCTGCCAACCTGAGGGTGAGGATAGGTACTCTCTTCAGTGAGCTACTGCTCCAGTGTGGCCTCGAAGGAGAAGTAGGCAAGCTGATCTCCGGTGGGCCTATGATGGGTGTCGCTCTTCCCTCTGCGGAAGTGCCGGTGATCAAGGGTACTTCTGGTATTTTGGTGCTCACTCCGACTGAGGCGGAAATACCGCCGGAGAAGCCTTGTATTCGCTGTGGCCGCTGTGTGGACGCCTGTCCCATCGGACTGGTGCCGACCTTCCTTGACCAGTTCAGCCGCAAGGAAATGTGGGACCGGGCCGAGGAGCACCACATTGTCGATTGTATCGAGTGCGGGTCCTGTGCTTACGCCTGCCCGTCCAAACGGCACCTAGTACCGGCCTTGCGTTTGGGCAAGGCCGAGGTTATTGCGCGGCGGCGCCGCAAGTAGGGGGGATAGGGGAATGGAGGAAAAGAAGGCTATGCCCAGCCTGGAGAAATTGGTTGTTGCTTCTTCCCCGCATATTCGTGCGGGGGAGACGGTGGATAGGCTGATGTGGCAGGTAATCATTGCCCTCCTGCCAGCCACAGCTGTAAGCGTATACTTCTTTGGTATGCGTTCCCTGTGTCTTATTATCACCGGCGTGGTGACTGCGGTACTGACAGAGGCCTTGGTGGAAAAAAGTCTGAGTAGGGAAGTGACTATTGCCGATGGCAGTGCTGCACTTACTGGGTTGTTGCTGGCTTTTAACGTTCCGGCCAATGCGCCCTGGTGGATGGTAGCGGTAGGTTCTGCCTTTGCCATCGCTGTGGTGAAACAGGTCTTTGGTGGGCTAGGGGCTAACTTTGTCAACCCGGCTTTAGCGTCACGTGCCTTTCTCTTGGCGGCTTGGCCCACGCACATGACCGGCCAACTGCCACTTCCGCTAGACACGATGACTGGCGCCACACCGCTGGCCATCCTCGATGGAACGGCTTCAGGCACATTGCCGACTTATCTGGATCTTTTCATTGGCAATGTGAGCGGTGTCCTGGGTGAGACTTCAGCCTTGGCGCTGCTGGTCGGGGCAGCTTATCTTCTGTGGCAAAAGGTAATTGACTGGCGTATTCCTGCCGGGTTTATAGGTACTGTGGCTCTCCTAACCTGGATGTTTGGTGGTAGAGACGGACTCTTCACCGGTGACCCGCTTTACCATGTTTTGGCGGGCGGACTTATCCTAGGTGCCTTTTTTATGGCAACGGACTACGTTACCTCACCCATCACTTCAAGAGGCAGGCTAATTTTCGGGATCGGCTGTGGGTTCATCACAGTCTTGATTCGCCTCTGGGGCGGATACCCCGAGGGTGTGTCCTACTCAATTCTCTTGATGAACCTAGTTGTGCCTTTCCTTGCCCGCTGGACGCAGCCGCGGGTGTACGGTACTGCCCGCGCGCGTGTGTGAGAGGAGGAGTAAGGGTTATGGGTAGAATGGTGAGTACCTTTTTCAATGGTGTCATAAACGAAAACCCGACCTTACGCTTGGTAATTGGCATGTGTCCGGTGCTGGCGGTAACTACAGCTGTTGTCAATGGTTTTTGGATGGGCGTAGCTGTAATTTTCGTACTAACAGCATCCAATATTTTGATATCCCTTCTGCGTAATGTTACGCCAGCGCAGGTGCGCATTCCCTTTTTTATTGTTGTTATCGCCACTTTCACAACCATTGCGGATTTGGTGTTGGCAGCTTTCCAGCCTGATATTCATGCTACCCTGGGTTTGTTTATTCCGCTTATTGTGGTCAACTGTATCATTCTTGGTCGTGCAGAGGCCGTTGCCTCGAGGAACACAGTGCCGCTGTCCATCATGGATGGCTTGGGGATGGGGACAGGTTTTACGCTGGCGCTTATTATTCTGGCTAGTATCCGCGAGATTCTCGGCGCCGGGACCTGGTTTGGCCTTCCAGTGATGCCGGAAGGTTTCGAGCCAGCTGTTGTTATGATTCTACCCCCCGGAGCATTTGTCAGCCTTGGGTTCCTCTTGGGAGCTATGAACCTTATTACTGCACGACTGTCTAATCGTCCTATGGGCTCCAAGTCGCAGTCCTCAGGCTCGGCCGGGCAGAAGCTTGAGGGTTAGGAGGGATAGGCATGGAGTTTATTGCGATTATCGTTGGTGGCATTTTTATTAACAACTATATCTTTAGCCGTTTCCTGGGCCTTTGTCCCTTTCTAGGTGTGTCAAAACAGATTGAGACTGCCTCCGGTATGGGGATGGCCGTTGTCTTCGTCATGGCTCTAGCCTCGGCGGTGACCTGGCTTATCCAGCACTTTATCCTCGTGCCGTTGGAACTGGAGTACATGCAGACAGTGGCTTTTATCCTTGTCATCGCTTCGCTGGTGCAGTTCGTTGAGATGGTTATCATGAAGGTAAGCCCGGAGTTGTACCAAGCTCTGGGCATCTACCTGCCTCTCATTACTACTAACTGTGCTGTTTTGGGTGTGGCTATTCTCAATGTAACAGAGGATTACGGCTTCCTCGCAGCAGTGGTAAATGGTACAGCTAGCGCGTTGGGGTGGACCCTGGCCATCCTTCTCTTTGCCGGCATCAGGGAACGTTGGGTTTTCAATGACATTCCGGCCAGCATGCAGGGCTTCCCTATTGCCTTGGTCTCTACAGGACTCATGTCAATTGCTTTCTTTGGTTTCCAAGGTCTTTTCCGCGGTATTCTCTTTTAGTTTAGGGGTGAAAGAGACATGATAGAAGCAATGGTTAGCCTGGGCGGTCTCGGTCTCCTCTTTGCCGTGCTGCTTGGTGTGGCGGCCCGCAAGTTTGCCGTGGAGAAGGATCCCAGGGCTGAAAAAATCAGCGAGGTGCTGCCAGGTGCCAACTGTGGTGCCTGCGGTTTTCCAGGTTGTAGCGGCTTAGCGGAGGCAATTGCCAAGGGAGAGGCACCTGTGGCTGCCTGTTTAGTAGGTGGTGCTCCTGTTGCGGAGGAAATCGCTGCAATTATGGGCGTGCAAGCAGATGGTGGCGAGGAACGAAAGATCGCTCACCTGCTCTGTAATGGTGGTTACGGTGTAGCCGTTCAGCGCGCCAAGTACGAAGGACTACAAGACTGCCGCAGTGCAACTGCCTTCGCCTCAGGTGGCAAGGCTTGTACCTTTGGATGCGTAGGCCTGGGTAATTGTGTCCGGGCGTGTCCCTTCGGTGCTCTAAGCCTGGCCGAGAACGGTCTGCCAGTGGTGGATGCTGAGAAATGCACAGGCTGCGGGATCTGCGTGGAGGCTTGTCCTAAAGGTCTTATGACACTGATACCAGAGAGGTCCAAGGTCTACGTAGCCTGCAGTTCCAAAGCTCCAGGCCGGGAAGTTCGTCAGACCTGCCAGGTGGGTTGCATCGCCTGCCGAATCTGTGAAAAGACCTGCGAGTTTGATGCCATCCACGTGGTAGACAATATCGCCAGTATTGATTATGATAAGTGTACCAACTGCGGCCGCTGTGCCGAGAAATGTCCACAAAAGATCATTATTAATGAACAGCTTACCGGCAGGGTAGCAGTGAGTGCGAAGTAAAGGGGCGGCGTTGGCTCGCCCCTTTTCCTCAGTAAGGCGGTTGTTACATGTCTATAGAGCGAAGGGTTAGAAGCAGGGCGGGCTAAGGACTAGAGCAGTTGGTGTACGGAGAAACTCTTAGTGAACACAACTAGAAGGTGAATGCCGGGTGAGACGAAACAGGCTGATCGGGCTAGTATTGACTGCTCTCATAGTGGTGGGTATCTCTTTAGCTGGGTGCCGGGTTCAAGAACGAGGTCCGGGAGGGGCTCAAACCGCGCTAGAGGTCAAACGAACCGAATTTATGATGGATACGGTTGTTACCATCACTGCTTACGGTGAGGCAGCACCGGCGGCGGTGGAAGAGGCTCTGGCGGAGATGGCTCGTATAGCAGACTTAATGAGCGCAGAGGATCCGGGCAGTGAGGTGGGCCGTCTCAATGCTGCTGCTGGCCAACAGCCGGTAGTGTTGAGTGCGGATACGTACGAACTTCTTGCCCTTGCCCAGCACTATGCTGAGCTCACGGACGGTGCCTTTGATGTTACCGTGCGCCCTTTGGTTGAGTTGTGGGGCATTGGCAAAAAGAATGAGTATGTTCCGGACAAAGCTCGTATTGCTAAGGCGCAGGCACTGGTGAACTGGCGCGACCTGGTACTTGACCCTGACACCAGGACCGCTTATTTGAAGCGTCCCGGTATGGGAGTGGACTTGGGTGGTGCGGCCAAGGGCTATGCGGCCGACCGAGCGCGCCAAATTCTGGCGGAACGGGGAGTAGAGTCGGCCCTCATTGATGCAGGGGGCAATATTTGGGCGCTGGGCCGTCACCCTGAGGGCAAACCGTGGCGCATTGGTATTAAGAACCCCCGCCCGGATCACGGTGGCAGTGTCTTAGCTATTGTTACGAGTGAGGACGACACCCTTGTTACGTCAGGTGATTACGAAAGGTATTTTATAAAGGGTGGTGTCCGCTATCACCACATTTTTAATCCTCGCACAGGGGAGCCTGCGCGCGCTAGCATGGCCGTCACCATTATTGCCAAGAACAGTGCCCAAGCGGATATTCTATCTACTGCAGTTTTTGTCCTAGGCCCAGATAAGGGTTTGGCGCTAGTGGAAGGGCTAAAGGACGTGGGCTGTGTGCTGGTTACACCGAACGAGGAGATCATCATGACTCCGAGCGCCAAACAAAAGGTGGAGATTGTGCGAGAGGAAGGAGTCGCCAGTGACACGCGGAGATAAGGTAGTACTGGGGGCAGTGGTGGTCTTGGCCTTGGCCGTCTTCGGTTACCAGGGGATGAGATTTCGACTTATGCCCCCAGCCCAAGAGGCCCAAGTAGTGGTAGAAGTAAAGGGCGAGGTGGTGGAGACTCACCCGCTCAAAGACCTGAAGGCGGGAGGGCAGTGGCAAGTTAAGGGGCCGCTTGGGTATAGCGTGTATGAAGGCGGAGACAATAGAGTTAGGATGGTAAGTTCTCCCTGTCCCGACAAGGTATGTGTCAAGAGAGGCTGGATTAGTGCCTCTGGTGAAGCCATTATTTGCGTACCGAACCAGGTGGTTATTCATGTGGAGGGGCACCAGGAGGACGAGGAAGGCCCTGATGCACTGACGCAGTAGAAAGGGTGTTTAACATGGAGGTAAAGACGCGTAAGCTACTGCACCTGTCATTCTTGGTGGCGGCCGGCACAGCCCTCCATATCTTTGAAGGAATGTTACCTGCACTCAGTGTTTTGCCTGGGGCCAAGCTGGGTCTGGCCAATTTGGTCAACTTGATAGCGCTGAGTTTTTATGGTGCTGGTTCCGCCTGGTGGGTAGTGATCCTCAGGGTCTTTCTAGGTTCCCTACTAGGCGGGACGCTGCTTACCACTACTTTTTTTCTTAGTTCGGCAGGAGCCCTTGGCAGCATGTTGGTGATGATAATCTCTTATAGCGGGGGGCGTGGGCCCTTCAGTCTGATGGGTGTAAGCGTTTTGGGTGCTGTGGCCCATAATCTTTCCCAGCTTCTGATGGCAACAGTTTTAATCCAGCGTTTGGGCATCTTCTTTTACCTGCCCTACCTGTTAGCCTTTGCTTTGCCTACGGGGTATTTTGTCGGGCTGACGGCAACTTATGTTGGTCGCTACTTTCCCGCGAAAAATGGTGAATGGAAAAAGCCGGTGACGAAAGGAGTTAGCTCACGGGCGTTGAATACGTGAAAAGGACCCGACTTCCCGAAGGAGGAATGATGTCAGTGCGGAGATACCGAAGCACCGGCCTCTTGGTAACAATGCTTTTGACAGGAGCCCTGATAGGCGGTGCACTGGGTCGGCTTTTTGCTGAGTACCTTCCTTTTCTTGTGTTGGGGGAGACAGTGGGCTTTTCGCCTACCACCATCAACATCAGCATTCTTCAGTTTACCATCGGTTTTGTTCTAAACATTACTGTAGCCGGGGTTATCGGCCTCCTCTTGGGGTACCTTCTTTACAGACAGCTGTAAGGAGAGTCGGTTGCGGGCATGAAAGAACTTATTCTGGCTTCGGCCTCACCGCGGCGCCGGGCGCTGCTCAAGGGTCTCGGTCTTAGTTTTAGTGTGGAGTCAAGTGCTGTCTCTGAAACCGTGACGGATACTTCTAATCCGGGTAAATTGGTGGAGGAGCTAGCCCGGCGCAAGGCAGCTGCGGTGGCGGCAGCCCAGTCAGCATTATTACCAGAGAACAAACTGGTGATTGGCGCCGATACCATCGTAGTGTTAGAGGGGACCATTTTAGGTAAGCCACAGGACGAAGGAGAGGCCCATGCTATGTTGAGCCGCTTGGCCGACCGCTGGCATGAGGTGTTTACAGGAGTAGCCGTTGTTGAACCGAGCAGCGGCCACGTGCTGAGCGCCCACGAGTGTACCCGGGTTAAGTTCCGTGCTTTACGGGACGAAGAGATCCGTGCCTACGTTGCCACAGGCGAACCCATGGACAAAGCCGGAGCCTATGGGGTACAAGGCAGGGGAGGCCTCCTGGTCGAGCGGATTGAAGGCTGTTTTTATAATGTGGTTGGCCTACCTTTAGTTAAGCTGGCCTCGCTCCTTAGCGTGTTTGGTTTTGATGTCTGGGAGGGAGGGAAGTCGGATGGAGGATCTCTACCACTTAACCATGAGGGAGCTGCCGGCGGACTCTCGTCCGCGGGAACGATTGGCTCAGTTGGGGGCTGAGAACCTCGCTACGGCCGAGCTCCTGGCTATCATCCTTCGTACTGGCAGCCGCGGACGCACGGCCCTTGATCTTGCCCAGCTGTTGCTTACTGGCGAGGGTGATGAGGTTGGCCTGCGCTACCTGGCTACAGCCAGCCTGAACGAACTGGCCAAGCGACCGGGGATAGGTCTGGTGAAGGCAATACAGGTGAAGGCAGCGCTTGAACTGGGACGCAGGTTGGTGCGTGAAGGGGCGGAGCGAGGGCCTTCAATCCGCTCCCCGCGAGATGTCTTCTCGCTAGTGGGAGATGAGATGCGGCTTTACGACCGCGAACACTTCCGGGCGCTGCACCTTAACACGAAGAACCAGGTCCTGGCACAGGAAACGGTGGCCGTAGGCAGCTTAAGTGCTGCTTTAGTACATCCGCGGGAGCTTTTCAAGGGTTGTGTCAAGAGAAGCGCCGCTGCAGTTATTCTTCTTCATAATCACCCCAGTGGTGATCCGGAACCAAGTTCAGAGGATATAGCATTGACCCGTCGCTTGGTGGAAGCAGGAAGCATTTTGGGGATTGAGGTCTTGGACCACCTGGTGATCGGCGATGGGTGCTATGTAAGCCTGAAAGAGCGAGGCCTCCTGGGTTTACCAGCTGCCGGTACAGGTTCCATGGACAAGTAGGCGAGCCTAAGAAAGGAGTCAAAAGTTGATGGCCCTGAATTTCATACTTAATCAGTTTTCCCGTGACATGGGAATAGACCTGGGAACGGCCAACACCCTCGTATTCATACGTAACCGCGGCATTGTGCTGCAGGAACCTTCAGTGGTGGCCATGCAGCGCGACACGGGAGCAGTGCTGGCGGTGGGAGAAGAGGCCAAGCGGATGATCGGGCGCACACCAGGGAACATCATTGCTATACGCCCTATGAAGGATGGCGTGATTGCAGATTTCGATGTTACTCAGGCCATGTTACGACACTTCATTACCGCGGTTAATCGTGCCCGAGGTATTATTAAACCGCGTGTTATTGTTAGCATCCCATCGGGTGTTACCGAAGTGGAAAAACGGGCTGTTCTAGCTGCTACGCTCCAGTCTGGTGCTCGAGAGGCCCACTTGATTGAAGAACCCATGGCGGCTGCTATCGGGGCAGAGCTGCCGGTACATGAACCCACTGGTAATATGATTGTTGATATTGGTGGTGGTACCACGGAGGTGGCGGTCATTTCTTTGGGTGGTATTGTCACCAGTCGTTCCATTCGGATCGGCGGCGACGAGTTAGATGAGGCCATTGTTCAGTACATTAAGCGCGCTTACAACCTGATGATCGGGGAGCGTACGGGCGAGGAGATCAAGATCAACCTGGGTTCGGCCTATATCAGCGACGACCTTAAGGGCGCCGAACGGGAGATCCGAGGGCGCGATCTGGTGACGGGACTACCAAAGACCATTCGGGTGACTGCGGAAGAGATCCATGAGGCCCTGGCGGAGCCGGTGTCGAACATCCTTGAAGCAGTAAAAGTTACATTGGAGCGGACACCACCGGAATTGGCGGCAGACATCATGGACCGTGGTATTATGATGGCAGGCGGTGGTGCGCTGCTGCACGGTATTGACACTCTGTTGCAGAAAGAGACCGGCATGCCAGTTCACCTGGCCGAAGATCCTTTGACCTGCGTGGCACGTGGTACTGGCAAAGCTTTAGACGAAATTGATGTTTTGGGACGGGTGCTAATTTCACCGAAACGTGGGTAGGAAGGCGGGATGGCCATGCCTGAACTGGCCAAGAACCGGAAGTATGTGCTCCTAGCTCTGGCGACGGTGCTTCTAACAGTGCTAATGAGCTTGGCGGCACAGCAAGATGTTCAGGTCCGGCTGGTGGAAGGTGTGTTCAGGGATGCGCTGGCACCGGTACAGCGGGTGATAATTACCGGGAGTGAGAAAATAACCCAGGCCATTAGCTTCGTGAGCGAGGTGAGGAGTCTCGGGGCAGAGAATGCCCGGTTAAGAAGGGAACTAGAAGAGCTTAAGGACCGTGAGAATGTCACCCGCGAGATATGGAACGAAAATGTGCGTCTCCGTCAACTGGTGGGACTTCCGTCTGCCTATCCTGAGTATGAGCTCATGGGCGCCCGGGTCGTAGCCCGTGATCCTGGGAATTGGTATAAGACTATTGTTATCGATCGAGGTAGCCAATCAGGCGTGCAAGAGAATGCGGTTGTGCTGGCAGCTGGTGGGGTAGCAGGCCGCGTTGTTCAGGTGTCGGCGCACACAGCTGAAGTACTTCTTATCAGTGACCAGCGCAGTGCCGTGGGCGCCATGGGGCAGCTTAGCCGCGATGTGGGGGTCCTCCAGGGTGGCGATGGCGGTGGCGGTCAAGCTCGCTTAGTGTATCTGCCGCGCACTGCCACCATCCGTCCGGGTGAGGCCGTTGTTACCTCCGGTATGGGAGGAGTGTTCCCAAAGGGACTGCTCTTGGGCCGCGTTACCGAGGTCACAGATGAGGATTACGGTTTAGGTAAGCATGCCATAGTGGAGCCGCTGGTGGACCTAGACCATGTGGAAGAGGTCTTAGTGATCGTTGGGACGAAGAATTAGGGGAGAGGGCAATGCGGGTCACACCTAGTAAGCGCGTCCTGATCATAGCAGGGGCTATGCTCGGGGTTTTGCTACTTCAGGGGACAGTTATTAATCGATTTACCTTTTTGGGGGTCAGGCCGGACCTTGTTCTTGTTGTTGTCGGCTCTGTAGCGCTGGCCCGAGGCTGGGCTGAGGGCCTTGTCTGGGGGATTACTGGTGGTCTCCTGGAGGATATTCTCTCAGGCAGCTTACCAGGTAGTCGCGCTTTGGCCAAAGGCGTGACTGGTTTTATCCTGGGTTTGGTCGAAGGTACGGTGTTTAAGGAAAACCCTCTTCTACCTGCGGTAGCTCTTTTCGCGGGTACTCTGGTAGATGAGGTCCTTTTTTTTCTCGCTGCGGGTACCTTCGGACAGGTGAAGTGGACGTTTGTTACCGCTCTGCGTCGTGTAATGGTGCCTAACGCCTTGGTGACCGCTGCCTTCGCCCCTTTCTTGTACCGATACTTCGCCGAACTTTTTACTGCTGTCCGCTTCACGCAGCGGGAGCGCTCGCGAGGATGAGGTGAGAGAATGAAACTGGAAAAACTGGAACAACGGCTCTTGGTACTTACTTGGGCAGCGGTAATAGTCTTTGCTGTTCTGGTTGGCCGTTTAGGCTACTTGCAGCTTGTTCAGGGCGAGCACTATGAGAAAATGGCCATTGAAAACCGTATCCGTCTTCTACCGCTGGCGGCTCCACGGGGGGACTTCTTAGACACCAAAGGTCGTCTCTTGGTGACCAGCCGGCTGGCTCCGGTGATCAGCATTGTGCCAATGGATATGGATGACCCCGAGACGGTGCTTACGCGTCTCAGCGAGATTCTGGGTTACGATGTTAAGGAACAGGCGGAAGAAGCCATAGCCCGTCTTAAAGAGCGGAAGGAATATCGTTCCTACATGCCAATTCGTATCGTCACTGACGCCGATATAGATACACTGGCTAAGGTGGCTGAACACCAGCTGGAACTCCCTGGGGTGATCATAGAAGAGCAGCCCATCCGGGACTACCCACTGGGTGAGATTGGCGCCCATGTTTTTGGCTATGTGCGAGAAATCTCAAAAGAAGAGCTGGAGGCCTGGCGTGACAAGGGTTATAAAATGGGCGACATTGTCGGCAAGACAGGGCTGGAACGTGTTTACGATGAGTATCTAAGGGGCGAACCTGGTGGTGAACAGGTAGAGGTAGATAGCGGAGGCCGCCCTGTAAAAACACTGCCGGGCCGTAAGGTTCCCATAGCAGGCAGCAGTCTCAGACTCACAATTGACAGGGACCTCCAGATTGCAGCCACAGAGGCCCTGAGGGAGAGCATGGAGAACATAAAGTCTAGCTTTCCCACGCAGGCTGGAGCTGCCGTAGTGATAGACGTTCGTACCGGTGCCGTTCTGGCCATGGTCAGTGAACCATCCTTTAATCCTAACGTTTTTGCCAAGGAAACAATCCCCCCGGATATCTGGGAGGCCATGAACGATCCTAAGTGGCAGCCCCAGCTGAACCGGGCTATTCGGGGTGAGTATCCCCCTGGTTCCACCTTCAAGATGGTGGTGGGTGTAGCTGGCCTGGAAACAGGGACCATTGGTCCCCGGGATACTATTTTTGACCGTGGTGTTTATTGGCGCATCGAGCCGAAGAAGTGCTGGAAGTCCGGCGGGCACGGTACTGTTAATCTGACCCGAGCCATTGCAGTGTCCTGCAACGTGTATTTTTACGACCTTGGTTATCGGGTTGGCATTGACGGTATCAATCGTTATGCTTCCCTTCTTGGGTTGGGACAACCCACGGGGATAGACCTCTATCCAAATGAACGTATCGGCCTCTTGGCCACACCTGAATGGAAACTGGAAAACTATAAGCTCTTAGGTTTAAGAAAGCCAGAGCCGTGGCAACCGGGCGAAACATTGAGTGCTGCCATTGGCCAGGGTTTCTCATCTTTTACGCCCCTTCAGATGGCAAATTATATTGCTACTTTAGCCAACGGTGGTACGCGCTACAAACCCTACTTGGTCAAGGAGATAATATCGCCCGAAGGCGAAGTACTGGTGCGATTTGAGCCAGAAATCCAAGCAGAAGTAGGACTCAAGCCCGAAACAGTGCAGGCTATTCATGAAGGAATGAACCTGGTTACCAAGGGTGAGGGGACCGCCACATCCTACTTCCGAGGTTTTCCTGTGCAGTTAGCAGGAAAGACCGGCACTTCTCAGAATCCCCATGGTGCCGACCACGGTTGGTTTGTGGGCTTCGCCCCTTATGAGAACCCGGAAATAGCAGTGGCCGTAATCGTAGAACAGGGGGGCCACGGCGGTTCTGCGGCGGCTCCTGTAGCCCGTCGGATCTTTGAAACCTACTTCCAGGT
>JAAYHG010000241.1 GCA_012735455.1 Bacillota bacterium | reverse complement strand
GTTGCATCACCTAAGAATACCGCTAAAGCCAAGGGCAGACCGAGGACTCGAGCAGTATTGGCTGTTCCGATATTGCCGCAGCCCAGGCGCCTAATGTCCCGGCCTTTGGCTTTGGCAATTAGATAGCCAAACGGAATAGAACCTAAGAGGTAGGCAATTAGAACACTGAAAAACATACTACCCTACCCCCATCCTTCATTTTGATTATTTTATGCTCCAGCGTCATATTCTTCCCTGCAGGTGACTTTTCCTTCCGCGCCTACTATTTTACAGGCTCAGGGGCTGCGTTGGCAAGATTAAACCGACAGCTATGGCAAAGGCCAATAAGAGACCTAAAAGACGCAGGGTGTCCCTTGCGCGAGCATGTCGCACCAAGACCAAGAGCCCCAGTCCTGCCGTAGACGCCAACCCAGCAACCGCAGAATTAAAGCCGATTGCCCCTTCCAGGTAAAGCTGCGCTAAGAGAACAGAAGCAGCACAATTGGGGATAAGACCGATAAAGGCGGCCACAACGGGCTGCAGTGGACTACCCCTTAAGAGAAGACCTGAAATACCTGCGAAGCCAATAAGCTCAACACCTGCATTCAGGAGCATAGCTGCCAGTAGAACAAAGGCATAAATACTGAACGTCTGTCGTATCGTATGGACAAGCATGGTTGCTGCCCGCGCTGGATGATCATACTCTTCTGAGGCCTGTTCTCCCAGAGCCAAAGCCGGTTTGGCCAAGGGAGCACGCAAGCTCAGACCATCGTGCATGAGAAGGAAATCTGTGCTGTAACCACCCACTACACCCAAGAGAAACTTAACCAAGAGGAGCGGCCCTATGTAGCCCAGTTTATCTGGTTGCGCCAGCATGACAGGAATAGCTTCATCCGAGGTAGCCAAGAAAACAGCCAACAGCGTACCAGGGGTAACCCAGCCACGAAGGTAGAGTAAACTGGCCAGGACCGAAAAGCCACACTGGGGAATAATACCAAGACCCGCTCCCACCAAGGGACCAAGTCTCCCGGCCTGACACAGCACAGTGCCAAGCCTTCTACCTAATCGGTGCTGAAACACCTCCACCAGCAGGAAGAGCAAAAAAAGGAGGGGCAGCATGCTGCGGGTATCATCCCAAGCCTCTTGTAAGGCTTCCCAAAGAAGTCCCATTATCCTAACCTCCACGCCGCTAAATTGATACTTAGTATCACCTGGGCGGGCAAAATAAATACCCACAACTGGGTATTTATTTGCACCTGGGTTGCATCCATCTACTTTTCGTCGGCCTTAACACAGCCCTCACAAAGTCCATATACCTCCAGATTGTGCCCCTGGACCTGAAATCGGCGTTCAGCAGCCAGCTCTTTAAGCCGCCCCTCCACCGGACACAGTGGCAGATCCTCCACCCTGCCGCAAGAGGAGCATACCAGGTGATGGTGGTGGTCTCCCCTTCGCGCCACTACATAACCCTCAGAATCGTCGGCACCGCGCACCCGCTCAACTATCCCCAGTTCCAAAAGGAGGCCCAGAGTGCGAAAGACCGTAGCGCGGCCAATGGGAGGTTCGGCTTTGCGGGCAGCTTTAACCAGCTCCCCGGCCGAAAAACGGCTGGGCCACTGGGATAAGATTGCTATTAACCTTTGCCTGGGTTCGGTAAGCCGGTGGCCATGAGCAATAAGAACGTTTTCTGGTGCCCGAGAATTCATATCTTTCCCACCCCTGCCAGCTCACGTACCAAGGCTGCCTGGTCAGCATACTGGCTGTAGTCATCCACTGGGGTCTCTAAAAAGAACGGCAGCTCCCTTAAAACTGGGTGCGTCACAATAGCCTTAATACCTTCTGGCCCCAGTTCGCCCCGGGCAATCAACTCGTGCCGGTCGCGATGGCTCCCAAGGGTCATCTTGGAATCGTTCAGATGCACCGCACAAACCTTGTCCCAGCCGACAAGGTTCTCTATCCTGTCTACCAGTTGGTCAATGCCCTGCCAGGTCCTTATGTCCCAACCGGCGGCAAAAAGGTGTGCTGTGTCGAGGCATAGTCCTACCTTCACCCTTTCGGCCAGGACCTTGACCAAGATTGCCAGTTCTTCAAGGGTGCCACCAATCTCATTTTTTTGTCCCGCCATGGTCTCTAGGCAGAATACCGGGCCCGGCGGAGCCTCTGCCAAGCCTTGCGCCAATACATCTGCTACACGAGCTAACCCGGCCTCCACACCATCTTGGCTGTAGCGTCCCGGGTGGGCCACCACAAACTCTGTCCCCAGGGCCGCTGCCCGCTTCACATCTTCTTTAAGAACCATGGTAGCAAACTCAATTTGACGCGGCTCAGGCGACCCCAGGTTTACCGTATAAGGCAGGTGTGCGATCACGGTCTTCAGTGCCGCTGCCTGACGCCCCGAACGAAAAGCAGCTATCTCATCTGATCCCAGACTCCGCACCCGTCCTCCGCGCGGGTTGCGGGTGAAGTACTGAAAACCGTCCAGGACTAATGCCTGGGCCTGGCGGGCCGCCGCTGGATATCCCTTACTTATTGAGAGGTGCGCCCCAATAACCACTGCTACACGCCCTTTCCTTACCTCTACAGATTATACCACCTCTAATCGTGAGCCTCAAACCCCGACATCAATATAACATTTCCTAATTGACACTACAGTCATTGCTCTCGGCTGTAAATGTAGGGTAAAATTGAATTAAAGGGGGGGGAATGCTGTGCCACGCCGATTGTGTGTTGACATGGAGTACCTCTTGCAGGCTTTAGGGTGTACCTCGCTGGCCCAAGAAGCCTTTCTTGATCTCGCCCAGGGCACCGTTATTGTTCTCAGCAACACGGATTACACTCTGGAGGAACAGGAAAACTGCTTCTTCCTGTACAAGAGCCGACCGGCGCGCTACCGCCACATCCCCCATAGCTCCCAGCGGGAACTGCACCAAACCATGCTAGAGTTCGCCTCCACAGTAGAGGATGCAGACAGGGCTTATTTAACCCAAATCCTAAAAGGAAAACAAAGCATCTCTCGTTTCTACGCTGCTCTGGACGAACTCCCCGCTATAGCGAAGAAGTGGCAAGCCTTTCACCGACGCCACTTACTCGAACGGGCCCGGCACTGGCTCGCCCGTGAAGGCATCATCGCTGATAACTTCCAGGT
>JAAYHG010000240.1 GCA_012735455.1 Bacillota bacterium | reverse complement strand
GTTGTTATACGACTGACCATTCCCCAACTCACGGAGGAGCGGCGGCGTGAACTTAGCCGGGTAGTAAGAAAGAAGGCCGAGGAGGCTAAGGTTGCTATTCGCAACATACGCCGTGAGGCCAATGATAGTCTGAAAAAACTTCAAAAAGAAGGCTCTATTTCTGAGGATGAAGAGAAGAAACGACAGGAAGATATACAAAAACTAACGGACAACTATACCCGGGAAATAGATGGTGTGGCCCAAGCGAAAGAAAAAGAGATCATGAGCATATGAGTAATACTGAAAGACCTCTGCCAAATGTTCTGGCCTACCCACTGGCAGAGGCCCGGAAGCTACTTGAAGACTCTGGTTATGTTGTCCGATGTGTTAGAGAGACAGCGGCACCCAATGTGAGGACGGGGAGTTCTTCCCTCCGTGTTGCCAGGGTGAGGTTTGACGAGGAAAAAGTGGACCTGGTTGTGGTGGCAGCCGAACCAGAGACGATGTTACAGAGGGCCCCCTGATAGGGGGCATTTGCCTTGTGAGGAGGGATAGGAGTGCCAAGGGAGACGCGAGGTGAAGCCAAGAATGCCCATAATAAGGGTCCCGGACCGGAACACGTAGCAATTATCATGGATGGTAACGGACGTTGGGCCCAGGCCCGAGGATTGCCGCGCATCATGGGACATAGAGCCGGCTTAGAAGCGGTAAGGAGAACTATCCGGGCTGCAGTGGAACAGGGGATCAAGTACCTGACCCTATTTGCGTTTTCCACCGAGAACTGGCGTCGCCCACGTTTAGAAGTTGAAGGACTTTTTACCCTGCTCAAAGAATACGTAGAAAAAGAGACCGCTGAGTTAGCATCCCAAGGTGTACGAGTGAGATTTTTGGGCGAGCGGAATGACCTCCCCGCCTGGGCGCAGGCAGTCATGGAGCGGTGCGAAAAGGCGACGGCCTCAGGGAACCATCTCAATCTTAATATTGCTCTCAACTACGGTGGCCGCGCTGAAATTGTTCGTGCGGCTCAGCTACTGGCCAAGAAAGTAGCCGCACAAGCACTCCAGCCTGAGGACATCACCGCTACGGAATTAGCTGCACACCTTTATACAAGTGGTATGCCGGATCCGGATCTCTTGATCCGTACCAGTGGGGAGCTGCGCCTAAGCAACTTCCTGCTGTGGCAGTTGGCTTACACAGAACTTTACGTTACCCAGGTATTGTGGCCAGACTTTACCGGTTCTGACCTAAGTACCGCCTTGGCAGCCTACCGCAAGAGGGAACGGCGCTATGGTGGGATAGCAAATAAAGGGTGATAGTTTTGGCTGCTCGGATCATAACAGCCGTAGTAGGGATTCCTGCTATCTTGACTCTGGCCAGTGTAGGCGGTACTGCTTTTTTCATTTTGGTTTTGGCTTTATCAATCCTGGGCCTTAGAGAGTATCATACTTTAACCAAGACTCGCTCGGAACTGCGGGCTTGGAGTTATCTAGCCGGGGTTTTTGTTCTTCTTGACGCACATCTGTTTGGCGGTGCCTCCACCGAAATAGGTGGCGTTGTTTTATTGGCTCTGCTCCTAGTTATCCTGCTGGTTGGTTTTCCTCGTTATAGTTTTGCCGAAGCTGGTACGGCCCTCTTAGGCGTGGCCTATATCCCTTTTTTATTTAGCTATCTTATTCATTTACGGGCGTCAAGGGAAGGCGCTCTTTATACAGCCCTACTCTTTATTCTTACATGGGTTTCCGACAGCCTTGCTTTTTTCATTGGTTCGCGCTTTGGCAGGCGACCCTTGGCACCGCGAGTCAGCCCGAAAAAGACCTGGGAGGGTGCCGTGGCCGGTGTAGCTGGGACTGTTTTGACTATGTTTTTTGTACATAAATGGGTTTTTCTTGACCTTCTGCCGGCGGTGGCTTTGGGTGCTACTGTTGGTATCGTGGCTGAGGTGGGCGACTTGATCGAGTCGGTCCTGAAACGGCAAGCAGGGGCTAAGGACTCGGGCCGCATTCTTCCCGGACACGGTGGCATCTTGGACAGGTTTGACGCTTTGTTGTTAGCTGCGCCTACTATGTATCTCTTGTTGCGTCTCCGGGGATAAAAGGAGGTGGACGCTTGTGGGGCGTGAAGGTCGTCTGGTCATTTATGCTGGCCTCTTCCTCTTCTTACTTTTCCTGTATTTCGGACTGCGTTACCTCCTCCCACTGGTGTTACCCTTTGTTCTTGGAGCGTTCCTAGCCCTGATGCTAGAGCCGTGCATCGCGTTTATGGAAAACCGCTTGCGCCTGCCACGGGCCATTGCAGCAGGGGTAGCGGTAATTGGTGCTGTTACCTTGGTTACGGGTGTTGTTGTAATATTGGCCACACGGGTGGTAGCCGAGGTGGCTGACCTCAGTCGGCAGCTTCCGACTTATAGTTACGGCATGGTGAAAACGATACAAGGCCTGATTGTCGAGGCACAGGACTTCTACCTTGGTTTGCCCCAACCACTCTTTAACATGGTAGAAGAGAGCATTAGAAGACTGTACGATCTGGCGGGCATCGCCCTTAGGGGGGTCCTCGGGGCGGTGGGCACACTTCCTAATTTCATGGTCACTTTTATTCTTAGTTGCCTCATGGCCTATTTTCTCAGCCGCGATCGGCAGGCTTTTAGCAAAGCCTTGCTACACTTCCTTCCGCCCGGCTGGGTTGCGCGGCTGCGAGCCATAGAAAAGGAGATGACGGTTAGTCTAGTAGGTTTGATCTGGGCTCAGGCTATTCTAATAGTAATAACTACTCTCATTGCTATCGTAGGACTATGGCTTTTGAGGGTACGTTACGCGGTTTTTGCTGGGCTTATGAGTGGCCTTTTGGATATTCTTCCAGTTGTAGGTCCTACCTTAGTCTTTCTACCCTGGATTGTTACTGATCTGCTTACCGGGCAGTTTGCGAGGGCATTGGGGTTGCTTACTGTGTATCTTACCATGAACATTGTGCGCCAGGTCTTACAGGGCAAGATTATTGGCAGAAGTGTTGGACTGCATCCCCTAGCTGTCTTGGTTTCCCTTTACCTGGGTGTCAAGCTTCTTGGCCCCAATGGACTGATTATAGGTCCGCTTACCCTAATTATCCTTAAAGCACTGCTTAAGGTTGGTGCCTTTGGGAACCTTATCAAGTAGGTGAAGCAAATGAAGAAATTGGCTATACTAGGTTCTACGGGCTCAATTGGCCGACAGGCCTTGGAGGTTGCTGCCGCGCTGCCGGCAGAAATCCAGGTGACTGCGTTGGCAGCAGGTAGCAATGTTGAGCTTTTGGCGGACCAGGCAAAGAAATTTAGACCCAGGGTGGTGGCTGTGGCCGACCCTGCTAAACGGGAAGAGCTCGAAAAACGCCTTGCAGGTGAGAAGATTGAGGTTTTGGCAGGGCGAGAAGGTCTTATGGCGGTTGCCGAATGGGATGAAAGCAGCATAGTACTTGTGGCAATTGTTGGCTTTGCCGGACTGGAGCCTACCTTGGGTGCCATTAGGCGGGGAAAAAACATTGCCCTGGCCAATAAAGAAACTCTGGTTACAGCAGGCCACTTGGTTATGGCTGAGGCCGAACAGAGAGGAGTTCAGATCCTTCCTGTGGACAGTGAACATTCAGCTATCTTTCAGTGCCTGCACGCTGGTCGCAGGGAGGAAGTCCAGCGGCTGTTGCTTACTGCTTCTGGCGGGCCGTTCAACACCTTGAACAAAGGAGAATTGAGGCGGGTTACAGCGAAAGAGGCCTTACAGCACCCTAACTGGAGCATGGGAGCGAAAATCACGGTAGATTCCGCCACCCTTATGAACAAGGGCTTAGAGGTGATGGAGGCACGCTGGTTGTTTGGGATAGAACTGGAGCAAATAGAAGTGGTGGTTCACCCGGAAAGTCTGGTGCACTCCCTGGTGGAGTTCATCGATGGGTCGGTTATTGCTCAGTTGGGGCGGCCTGATATGCGTCTGCCAATTCAGTATGCCCTGACTTATCCACGCCGTTTAGCAGCACCATGGCCGCGTTTGGATCTTGTGGGTCGGAAATTGACCTTCCTTCCCCCGGACACAGAGCGTTTTCCAGCTTTGCGTCTGGCCCGCGAGGCTGCGCTTCTTGCAGCGAGAAAGAATAAAAAGGCTATTTCCATGGACGAGATCAAGGAAGCC
>JAAYHG010000239.1 GCA_012735455.1 Bacillota bacterium | reverse complement strand
GGCTTACACCCTGCGCGAGCTGGCAAAGCTCTTGATCCGGGTCAGCGATAACGTGGCCTGGAAGATGCTGAACCGGCGTTTAGGTCTGGATAACCTCAAGGCCTTTATGCGAGACTTGGGAGGCAAGACCATATACCCGGAGGGACAGAACTGGAGCACAGCTGAGGATCTTACTACTTATATGCGGGCAGTGCTAAGGTTTGCCGAGGAGAATCCAGAGCTAGGAGGTCTCTTGATTGAGGATCTCACCCACACCACCTCGGACAAGGAAGGAGTTCCCGCCTTGCTGCCGAGAGATGTCCGAGTGGGGCACAAGGTGGGAGCCTTGGCTGGTGTCGCCAATGATGTGAGCGTGGTATTCCTGCCTGACCGACCTTATATCTTGACGGTTCTTACTAAAGATGTAGGTGCCAGCGAGGACCCGGGCTTTGAAGCCATTGCCGAAATCTCGCGTATGGTTTACGACTACAAGCAGCGCCAAGAGCTGCCTGGTGGCACCCCTGGACAGTCCAGCGGCGAGAATAAGTAGTGGGGCGGGAGAGGCGTGGATGAGTGTGGAGTAGGGATTATCGGTTTGGGTGGTTTCGGCCAACTTATAGCTGCAGCGCTAGAAGGGGCCCCTGGCCTGAGACTTACAGCCGTGGCAGAGAGAATGCCAGAGCGCCGAGCGCAGGGAGCGGTGCAGCTACCGAAAGTTAGGTTATACGAGCGCGCTGAGGACTTGATTTGCGATGAAGGGGTGGAGCTGATCATAATTGCCACCCCTCCTTATACCCATGCCGCGTTGGCACGGCAGGTGCTGGGGGCGGGCAAACACCTGTACCTAGAGAAACCTGGTGCCCTTACCCCTGAAGAAATGTCGGAGCTCCGCCACCTGGCCTCATCGCGAGGCCTTAAAGCCAGCTTAGATTTTGTCTTGCGACGAAACCCCTTGTATTTTCTGCTTAAGGATCTGCAGGTCCAGGGACTCTTTGGGGAACCGGAACGAGCTTACCTGGAAAACTACGCCCATGACGATCAATTACCGCCCGAGCACTGGTTTTGGGATTATAGCAAGAGTGGCGGCATTTGGATTGAACACGGAGTGCATTTTATTGATGTTGGCCACTGGATCCTCGGGCCGGCAAATTGGGTTTGGGGTGCTAGCTTTGTGCGGCCAGGTAGGGAGCTGGTGGAGAGAGTAACAGGGACCATCAGCTACTTGGCGGGTACTGTAGTGAATCACTATCATGGCTTTACCAAACCGGAGCTCTTCGAGGACACATCCTTTGGTCTCGTGTGGGAGCGGGCTTATGCCGTTCTCAAGGGATGGATCCCCACAGAGTTGCGCCTAGACGCCTTAGTTACACCTGAGGGGGAGGAGTATCTCACTGTAAAAGCCCTTCAGCGTGCCCGCCAGTACCTGCCCGGGATAGGGGTAGAGGTGAAGATGGAGAAGACTGTGCTAAGCGGGATGGCAGGGGTGGTGCAGGGGCGCGAAAAGGTGTACCCGGTAACACACCGTTTACGCCTGACCTATATCTTGACCCAAGACCGCTGGACTGTTTACCGGGCATGTGTACGCCAGGGGATACTTGATTTAGCGTCGGCTGTGACCCATCTAGCCCGAGAGCCCAGCGTTACCTTAGCGGAGGCAGAGGCGGCATTGAAGGTGGCGTCTGCACTAACCCAGAGTGCTGCCACGGGACAAGTAGTAGCCATGAATTAGAGGAGAAGACTTCGCCTGGTTTAGGTCGGGCGAAGCCTTTTCTATGTTGCAGTTCTGCTTTACTTCTTCCCAGTTGGACTTGGAGAAGCCTTCTTGAGCTAGTGGATAGACCTTGCCCACCTCGTGTTTTGTGTGAACGGGCACGATGCGCCGGCAGGAACATTGATTTCTAGTAGCCAATTCAGAAGGGGAAGCCGAAAAAAAGGGGGCAAGGCTGTGCGTGTAGTGATAGCTCCTGATTCCTTTAAGGGCAGTCTAACAGCTTGGGATGCGGCGGTGGCAATGGAGGAGGGGGTCAAACGTTTGTGGCCGCAGGCGGAGACGGTACTGGTGCCCATGGCC
>JAAYHG010000238.1 GCA_012735455.1 Bacillota bacterium | reverse complement strand
GTGTGCGCAAGCGTTGGGGTGTTGGCATTCACAACCCTGAAAAGTCTATCTTCGATGAGGACAATCCCTATCTGGATACCATATACGTCAATCAGGCAGCCGTTGTCTCCAGCGGCGACTATCAGCGCTACTATATTGTGGACGGTAAGAGAATGCACCACCTTATTGATCCACGTACCCTTATGCCTGCCAATCACTACCGGATGGTAACTGTGGTGACCGCGGATTCCGGGGTGGCGGACTTCCTTTCCACGGCGGCCTTTGTTTTACCGTATGAAGAGAGTCGGGTCTTGATCCAGGGACTAGATGGGGTAGAGGCCCTTTGGGTTACTTCCGACGGCCAGGTGGAGGCGACAGATGGTATGAAAAAAATCATGCGCAGTCAGGGAGCTTCCGGCGCTACCGCCCAGTAAGTGAAGACCTGCCCCTTGCCCGCCCCGAAAAACCAGCATATAATAGAAATGGTGTTAAGGATTAACAGATTCACAAGTAACTGGATTTGATAATGGGGTAAACTTTACATGGGGGAGGACGAACAGATGGAGGAAAAACTGGCTCGTACCCAGGCGGCACTGGAGAAGCATGGCATCAAGACAACTATTGTTTCCACACCGGAGGAAGCCAAGGCTTATATCTTGGAGCAAGTGGAGGCCGGTCAGAGCGTAGGCATCGGCGGCTCGGTTACCATCGATCAGCTTGGCGTTGAGCAGGACCTCTTAGCCAAGGGTTGTGAGGTCAGGTGGCACTGGCGAGCCAAGAGCCCGGCTGAAGCTGCCCAGTTGCGGCATGGACAGCTGAGCGCCGACGTTTTCCTGGCCAGTTCCAATGCCGTAACCGAAGACGGCAAACTTGTTAATATTGATGGTACTGGCAACCGCGTAGGGGCCATGGTCTTCGGTCCTAAGAAGGTGATTCTTGTCTGTGGGCAGAATAAAATTGTCCCTGATGTAACGGCGGCCCTGGACCGAGTGCACAACGTAGCAGCACCCCCTAACGGGAAGCGTCTCAATACCGGCACACCGTGCGCCATCACTGGGTCCTGCAACGACTGCGACTCGCCGGGCCGGATGTGTGCTGTAACGGTGATCATTGAGCGTAAGCCCAAGACTACCGATCTACAGGTGGTTTTAGTGAGGAGTGATCTTGGCTACTAAGAGCTCCTTAGAAAATGCAGAAAACCCGAGCCCAGGCTCGGGTTTTCTTTTGTCTCAATGGGAATCAAACAGGTTGCCTTTCCTCACGAATGGGCTCTACGTAACCGCTGATACGGTGGCTATGCCTGTCGTTAAAAGAGGTATTCAGGTTCACCTCGTGGGTGTGATAACCTTCTGGATGCAGGATGGCCGGCCCTGTGAAGCCGTCATAGGTGTGAAAGTGTCCGTCTACGTAGGTCGTGGCGCCCCAGATTCGGTGGTAGTGGCTGCCGGGGCTGTCAATTCTAACGCCCGTCACACCCGGGTGTTCATGTACATGGCCAAAATCCATGCTAGTGGTTCCAGCGTGGGCATGGACGTGAAGATGGAACCCTTCATTAAATTTGCGTAGATCCTGAGTGCTTGCCATATCCGCCCCTCCCTTACAGCAGTCTAAGTGTCCCTCCGTTTACACCTGTCAGGAGCGCAGGAGAGACGTTCTGCTCTGCTATAAGGTACGGGTGAGTCCAAAGAAAGGTGCTTGATCCCTTAACCCTACTCTTCGATTTTAAGCTTATAACCGTCGTTCCGTCCAGGCTCTGCTTTAGGGGCCCGGATCTCCAGGATGCCATCTCTAAAGCTGGCCCGGGCTTCCTCGGGCTTCACCTCAGCCGGTAGCGGTAGGGTGCGGAAAAACTGGCCAAAGCGCCGTTCGGAACGGATGTAACCCTCTTCGCGGTGTTCCTCTTCACGGCGCAGCTCGCCGCGTAAGCTTATACTATTAGCTGTTATGGTAATATCAATATCGTTACGATTTACGCCAGGCAGCTCTGCTTTTACTGTTATCTCGTTTTCATCCTCATAAATGTCTACTACCGGCTGCCAGCCGCGCCTGTCACTTGCGAAGGGATAATGGCTCAGGGTGTGATCAAAAAGCCGATTCACCTGCTCGCGAACCTGCCATAAGTCTTGGAATGGATCCCAACGAATTAAAGCCACATGCTCTTCCTCCTTCTGATTTTTTGCTTTTAATATTGTCTCCACTCCAGACTATGATATGTAAAATGGGCGGAGCACATTTTAGCCTGGCGTCTGGGCATACTAGACTTGTACCCTGAAGTAGCTAAATCTTACCTTGAAACCCCTCGCTCTTACCTTTGAAGAGTGGAGAACGCAACATGAACAAAGGCGTAGCTGTGTACGTGTTTGCCCTGGCATTGGTTGTGGCAGTCGTTGTTTCTGGTTGTACCGGCCAGGCGCAGCAAAAACCAGAGCAAAAGGCAGCTTATAAGGACGGTGAGTACACCGGTAAGCACGAATCGGACAAAGGCGACACCGAGGTTAAGGTCACCGTCAAGGATGGCAGAATCCATAACATTGAGATTGTAAAGCCGGACGCGCAGTTTGCCATTGACGATAACTGGCCGGCTCACATCGTGGCGCGGGAGCAAATCCCCCAGCGCATCATTGCCGAACAATCCCCCAGGGTAGACTCTGTCTCCAAGGCTACTGGCACCTCAACCGGTCTTATGGAAGCAACTGAAGATGCATTGAGCAAAGCCAAATAACCCACCCCCGGCTGCAGGCCGGGTTTTTGTTATGCAGTCCTCTTGATTCGGGAATACTGATTGTGCTCATAGAAAAAGTCAGGAACAAGGGAGGCGTCCCTGTGGAAACAGCATCTATTACTGCTGCTCTAAACCATCTCCGGCAAGGAGTCAGTGCTGCCGACCACGCCTATCAGGTGGCAGAGCAAGAGGTGCGTGACTTTACCCAACAGATGGAAAATAGGATTAAGGACGTGCAGGCAAAGCTACAAGAGCTTGTACAAAAAGAACAGGAGTTTCAAGTGAAGCTGGACCAAAATCTCCAAACCCTGGAGCAGGAGATCAACAAGAACAACGGGATTGTGGCCTCTCTGTCGCCTGGCAACTCGCTCTCCAAGAGAGAGCAGGTTGCGCAAAAACGGGTTGCTCTTCTACAAGGGTTAAGACAACTAGAAGAGAGTGTACAGGAGGTCAGTAAGGAACTCGACCTTGTGCTCGGCGAGTATCACCAGGCGGCCGGACAGATCTTAACCGACGTGACACCGTTGCGTACGGCGCTCGGCCACATCACCACCCAGCTTGGTACCCTGGCAGGACAAGTGGAAAGTCTGACTTCCGCTGCATCAACAGCTCCGTCGTCAGCCTCACCTCAGTCCATACCAGAGCGGCTTAGTTCGTTTCAGGCTCAGCTCTTGGGCAATATCTATGCTGCCCAAACAGCCTTTATCAATGTCCAGCAGGGTTTGGCGAAGGCTCAGGTGATGCGGCAACTGCTCACAAACATCGAAGACTTCGGTCGGCAGTATGGCTTAAGTTAGCTGCACATAAAAGCTTACGCACGAGGGTACCTTAGGATTGTGTCCAACAATACGAAAGGGAGGTCAAACAATGGCCGGGTACTCTGATTGGGAAGAAAAAACCGGGCAACAAGCCCAGCAGCGGGCGGCGCAACAACTGCAACAACTGACACAACAGGCCATGAACGCCTCTGGTCCGCAGGCCCAAGCTCAGTTCCAGCAGCTTTTCGCCCAGCTGAAACAACAGGCGCAGCAGCAGGCCAGCCAGACCGACCAGCAGGTGCAGCATGCCCTCCAGCAGGCCATGCAAGCCCTGAACCAGGCGCAACAGGCCATCCAATCCAACCAGATCTTTGCCCAGATGACCCAGATGCTGGACCAATCTTCCCAGCAGCTCCAGCGATTCCAACAACAGCTAACGAGTGGCCAGCAGTTTGCCCAAGCCGCCCAGACCCTTAGCAATCAGGCGGGGCAGACGGGGGGCACAGCGCAGAACGCTTTTAATGCCGGTTTCACCCAGCAGTAAAGGGGCCCGGAAGACAAACGGAGGGGTTTTTCCCCTCCTTCTTAATTGGCCGCCATGCCCAGGCGCCTTATCTTAGCCTCTACCTGGATGTTGATAGGGACATCCGGGAATTCTTTTCTCCAATCAATCTCTTTCCAAACCTTAGGGTAGCGGGCCCGGATAGTCTGGCCAAAACCATAGGAGTCTACTTTGAGCTCTTTTTGCAGGCGGTGGAGAACTGTCCGCAGGTCGCGCTGAAGCTTAGAGGCTATACTGGACTCTACAGCACGCAGATAGTCTTCGTCCCGTAGACTGGTGGAGCTGGTTTTTTCCATGATATTGCCTTCCACCTTTACCAGCACGCTGAAAGAAACCTTGTTTCCTTCCACATGGGGCCTTATGCTACGCTTGGCCCCGGTGGTAACGAAGACCAATTCTCCTTCACCCCTGGGACAGGGGACGAGTGTAGGTTGAAACCCGTAGCCCCTTGCTGTAAGCAAGAAGTGGTGGGCTTCCGTGGCGTTTAGCTGTCCCACCATCTTATCACCCTTAAAGATTGCGAGACCAGCAATGGTGATTGAGTCTTTATCCGGCTTCACCATGATTGCGACGGGTTCCTGGTCAGATCTGGATTCGGTGATCATAAACTGGCCAAAACGCAGGGCGGGAAACATTTGCAGGTAGCTTTCCATCTCCAGTGCGCGGTTGATGTAGAGTGAGGGCAGCTTTTCTTGTTTGGGTTTGACTTCCAGGACTTCTTCCGGATTGCCTTCTGTCACCAGAAACCAGGACTTCCGCCGTATGTCGGCGTTACGCAGTAACACGTCTAGTACCTGGCGCACTCCCCGCTCGGCCAGTTCCTTTCCTATCACTATGGCTTGGAGATGACCGAAGAAGATGGGATTAGCCACCTTGCCCTGCATGGTATGCCGAGCCTCCACTATGCTTTTTGCCTCGGTCTTAAGCCTCAGGATTCCTTCTTGTTCACCACCTTCGCTTTCACCTCCCCCGCCTGCTCCCAGCGCCGCGGGGATAGCGATGTTGTACGTCAAGCTCAAGTTACCACCGGGTGCGGCATCGATCCCTGCCATCATCACAAAGGCGCGATTTTCTATGTCCCGCGAACTCTTCCAACCTTGTGAACCAAGATAGAGGACGACAAGCACAAAAGCAACTATCTTAAGCACTGCCTTGTGGTTGTTAATCCGGCTTGTCCTCCTCCTTGCGCGCGATAGCAACCAATAAGAGAACAATAGGCACTAAGAGTATGTACCCAAACCATGCAATAGAAAACGTACGTATCACATTCTCCAGTTCCACGATGTTTTGGGGCCGGATGGCCAAGTAATAAAGGGGGGGAACAAAGAGGTAGGGCCAACCTTCCTTAGTCTTTAACTTAAAAAGCTGCTTTAGTGTGAGAACTGCCCCGAAGAAATTAGCCCCGGCGGTGGTAAAGACCGCGATCACGTAGATGGAGAGAAATGGGGCTTCCAGTCGCTCCAGTACGCCCCTAAAGCCGATCAGGCGTACCATCTCCAGGGTAGGCCACTGGCTCTTGGCTAGCTCAGGCACACCAAAGGTTCCTGTGGCTACGATAACAGTCAAGAGGTATATCAAAGCCACCAGGACAATGCCGCGGGTGTGAGATTTCAGTGCCTCCTTGGGGTTGGTGTAGAAGGGCATGAAGAGCGAAATCAGTTCGAAACCGGAGAAGGCAGTTGCCGTAACCAGGCTGCCAGAGAGTATCTCCCTGATCCCGCTGCCGAAGGGAGGAAGCAGGCGCCAGAAAGTCACCTGTGTCAGGGAGAGGGCTATCACAAGGCTTAGCGCCAGTACCACAAAGGGAAGGAAGAATTGATTTACCCGGGCGAAACCTTTTACATCCTGCGTGGCAAGGAGGGCTGCCAGGAGCAGCATTAAGATTAGCCCCACTTCCAGTTCCACCTGGGATAGGACCGAGGTGACAACAATCTCCGCGAACAGACGGCTTTGAATAGCGACAAAAAGCAGCCAGCCGCTGGCGAAGGTGAGGCAAATCAGGCCGCCCAAGAAGAGCCCCATAGTTTTCACTGTGTATTCGGGTAGGGTGCTGTGCCCAAAGCGTTGTCCCAGCAGGGTGTAGAGGTAAAGGGCCAGGAGGGCGATTGCGCTGAGGACAATCACGGACAGCCATCCTCCCGTTCGCGCAGCGTGGGTTACCTGGCGGGGCAGGGTGAGGAGACCCACGCCAATGGTGGCGTTGATCAGGATGGCGCTGGCCTGATAGGCTGTAACCTGCTTATGCTTATTGCTCATCGGCTTTGTCCTCCTTGGCCACATCGTCCGGCAGCCTCTTGGTGTCCTGCGGCCTCAAAAACGGTGGGCGTTCTTTCATGTAGGGCCAGCTGCGACGGAGTATGCTGTCACCTATAGCCAGGGCGTTGAAAGGTGCATAGGGAGCCAGATACGGGGTGCCAAAGGACTCCAGGGAGGCTAACTGGATGACAAGGATAATGATCCCGGCGGTGATACCGATGAGCCCGAAACTGGCGGCGAAGAACATGAAGGGAAAGCGCAGCAGGCGAATGGAGATGGCGGAGCTGTAACTGGGCGTGGCAAAGGAGCCGATGGCGGTGATAGCCACCACGATCACCGTGAGCGGGCTCACGATGGCGGCCCGTACCGAGGCCTCACCCAAGATCAAGCCGCCTACAATGCCTACGGTGGGGCCAATAGGGCCGGGGAGACGGACACTGGCTTCCCTTACAATCTCTACGGAAAGCTCCATGATCATTGTCTCCACAAAGGTTGAGAAGGGGACACCGCTGCGCGCTCCTGCCAACGCCAGAGCCAAGTTGGTGGGCAGCATCTCTGGATGAAAGGAAGTAAGGGCTATGTACACGGAGGGTAGCAGCAGTGAAACCGTCATGGCAATCAAGCGGATAAAACGCATAAAGGTAGCGATCTGCGGCCGTTCGTAGTAGTCTTCGGGCGACTGAAAAAACTGAGCCCAATTCGCTGGAGCCAGGAGCACGAAGGGGGTGCCGTCCACAATCACAGCTACACGCCCTTCCAGAATCCCCGCCGCCACCTTATCCGGCCGTTCGGTGACCTGCATCTGGGGAAAGGTGGACATGCTGCGGTCTTCAATCATCTGCTCCAGATAGCCGCTTTCTAAAATCGCGTCGGTGTTCAGCTTTGCAATACGCCCTTTGATCTCCTTCACCAGTTTGGGATTGGCTATATCTGTAATGTACATAAGGGCGATGTCTGTTTTAGTGCGCGTCCCTACCGTGAGCATCTCAGTTACCAAGTCCGGATCCTTGATACGGCGTCTTAGCAGCGAGGTGTTAACACGTAGCACCTCTGAAAACCCCTCGCGGGGTCCCCGGACCACAGCCTCAATATTTGGCTCCTGCACCCCGCGGCTGGCGTACCCGCGGGTGTTTATGATAAGTCCCTGGGGAGAGTCTGCGATAGAAAGAAAGGTATCGCCGGAGAGAAGGGAGTGGAGGATCTTTTCTATCTCACTGGCCACCTTGATTTCGCCCACAGTGAGCAGGTGGGATTGGATAATATCCACGGCGTTACCGCGACTAAGACGGTCCAGGAAACCTTGGATACGCGAAAGGTGCATCAGGCCCTGCAGAATGTCCAGATCCACCACGCGTTTGTCAGCCAGCCCATCTATGTAAATGAGGGCAAGCTCCACCTCCCGCTCCGCTGGAAGACTTATTTTGCGCACCACCACGTCGGAACTGTTGTGAAGGATACCGCGCAAGAGTTTAAGGTCGGCCGCCAGG
>JAAYHG010000237.1 GCA_012735455.1 Bacillota bacterium | reverse complement strand
GGGCCTTCCTGCCAAAGTCGCCCCTTACCGATAGCATCATGGCCATTCTGTTCTTCTTCTTCCTGTTCGTTGGCATCAGTTACGGCCTAGGCGCCGGCACTATTAAGTCCGAGAGAGATATTCCCCGTTATATGACCAAAGGCATAGAGGGGATCGTCGGCTTTATTGTGGTGGCCCTGCCGGCAGCTCTCTTTATCAATCTTTTCAATAGCAGTAACATTACCACCGTACTGGCAGTAAAGGGCGCCGAGTTCTTGCAGGCTATGAACCTGGGTGGTATCCCGCTTGCGGTGATGTTCGTGCTGGTGGTTTGCTTCATTAATCTCTTCATCACCAGCGGCTCCTCCAAGTGGCTTATTTTGGCCCCCATTTTCGTGCCCATGTTCTCTGTTGTTGGTTTTTCACCTGCTCTTACCCAGCTGGCCTACCGTATCGGTGACACCTCCACTAATATCATCTCGCCGCTCTCGCCTTACATTCCGGTCATCCTCGGCCTCTAGACTCAGTTCAACCCCAACAAAGAAGAGGTGGGCATCGGCACATACATCTCTCTCATGATTCCTTACTCTGTCGCTTACTTTGTTGTACTTTGCATCCTCATGATTATTTGGATGCTACTGGGACTGCCCCTCGGACCCGGCGTGGCAATTTACTTGTAAAACCCTTCAGTTTAGTAGCTAAGAGAAGCCGCCCGGGGTAACCCGGGCGGCTTCTACATTTTGTCCCTAAAGTTGGGCCCAATCGACATATTCCGCGGTACCTTGGTCCTTGTTCTCTATAACCAAATGCCCATTGACCGCGGCTTGATAGACCAATATGCAGTTATTGCGCTTGTTTTGACCTATAGTTCACAAATGTATGTTAATGGCGAAAAAAATCTCACCTTTGGACCACGTCCGACCGTATTTGACGGGGTAGACATGCTATGATAGAAATGGCTGAGAACCCAGGTGGTTTCTAGGCCGGAAAAACACCCCGGGCGGAAATAGATAAGCACAAAAAATGGTTATTTCCGCGAGCAAGCATGAAGGAGTATAGACAAAGATGCCGAAATAAGTCCTATTGGATAATACCAAAGGTCGATTCAGGCCAGGGCTTATGGCGCATTGCAATGGGCGAGTAGCAGGGGTGCAGGATAGGAGGAAGGCCACATTGTCTGTATGTTTACGAGGATCAGCTGCATTACCCTTAACGGTACGCTGTCTTGACGGTTTCCAGGTACAATGCGGATCTAATCCCATTAGTATCAAGCGTTGGGGCCGCAAGAAGGTTAGTCTGCTTTTTCAGTATCTCCTTGTGGCTCGGTACCCCGTTGTCGGTGCTAATCTCCTGGAGGAATTCTGGCCCCACCTTACCATTAAAGCCGCGCGCCACAACCTCGCCGTTACCCTTTATAATCTGCGTCGGGTTCTAGAACCCTCTTTGCAGAGCGGTGAGAAATCCAACTACATATTATACCAGGGAGACCTGCTCCAGTTAAATTGGGATGCGATTGCTTACTATGATGTAGACGAACTTCTTACGCGAAGGCGCGAAGGCCTAAGGCTCTTAGACAAAGGAATGATAGAAGAGGCTGTCAGTGAATTTGAGAGTGCTTTGGATATCTACAAGCTGGATTTTCTGGCTGATTGTGTTGAGCAGCCGTGGATTGCTGACGAACGCAGCAGGTTGCATAATGCTTACCTAGATATTTTGGAGCACCTCAGCAGGGGGCTTCTCATGCTCCATCGTTATCGCGAAGCTAGTCAATATGCCGACTGCCTTGTGCGTTTTAACCCATCTTGTGTAGAGGGGCATAGAGTGCTTATGGAGGCGCAAATGGCGTTAGGTCATCGTTCGCGGGCTTTAATTCAATATCAGTTGTGTTGTGAGATCTTAGAGCGTGAGTGGGGAATAGGACCCAGTCCCAAGACACGAGAACTGTACCTGCGAATTGCCAACGGGGAGGACAGGTGAAGTCCTTCCCGTTGAGCGTTTGATGACCATTTGTTGATCAAGCGTTGATAATGGAAGTCGGCTGGCCGAGACCCAAGAAAGGGTGATGTGGAGAAGGGGATGTATCTCAATCTCTATAAGCAGTCTCGGACGACTTGCTGCAAAGAAATTCTTTAGACAAATCTTTTGGAGGTGTATCCGTATGCAACACCACGCACGCAGTGTTCTTGCGGTTATTGTAATCTTTGCTCTGTTGTTCACCATTATTCCTGCCCTGGCTGCCCCGACTGGAACAGATATAGCCGGTCACTGGGCCGAGGCCCAGATACGTGAGCTCATGGAAAGAGGGGTAGTGTCCGGTCTTCCCGACGGGACCTTTCGCCCAGAACTAACCGTAACCCGGGCCGAATTCGTTACCATGGTAAACAAGAGCCTTGGCCTGTCTCCCCTGGCCGACACTGGTCGCTTCAGCGATGTCAACTCTGGCGACTGGTTTGCAGGTCAAGTTGAGGCAGCAGCTGAGGCAGGTTACGTCACCGGCAACCCTGATGGCACCTTCAGCCCCTACCGTCCTATCACCCGTGAGCAGGCGGCAGCCATGCTGATCAGGGCCTTTGGCTTTGCGAGACTCGTGAGCGAAACGGAACAAAACGCAGCTTTGGCATCCTTTGCCGATGCCGGGCAGGTGAGCTCCTGGGCCAAAGCCGACATGGCCACCGCTGTGCACTTGGGGCTTATCAGCGGCTATACAAACACCACTTTGGCACCCAAGCCGGCAGCCCTGACAACCTCCAACTGGCAGGAATGGGAGGCCGCACGCACAACCGAGCAAAGAGAAGCTGTCTTAGAGAAGCTAGGAAGCAGCGGCCTCATCACCCGTGGCCAAACCGCAGCCATTCTTGTACGTGCCCTCAGCAAGAAACCGGTAATCCAGGAAGCCACCTTGTTTGACCAGGCCGGGACCTACGGCCCCGAAGACGGCATCGAGACAATTTCCGGTGACGTCATCGTAACAGCTGACGGTGTTGTTCTGCAGAATCTTATCATCACCGGCGACCTTACCATTGCCGAAAGCGTCGGTGACGGCACAGTCGTTCTTGACAACGTCATCGTAAAGGGTGAAACGTATGTCAAGGGTGGCGGTACCGACAGCGTCATCTTCCGGAGCTGCACCCTGGAAGGTACCATTACCGTCGAGAAAGAAGACGGCAAGATCAGGATAGTGGTCGAGGGTTCAACCTCTGTGCCTAAGGTAGTGCTGCAATCGGGCGCGATCCTAATAACCCAAGAGGATGGCAGCGTTGAAGAGGTCATTCTGCCTGAGGAGTTAGACGAAGATACCGAAGTTGTCCTCAGTGGCAGCTTTGGCAAAGTAGAGATAGCATCCCAAGGGGCCAGTGTATCCATTGGTGCAGGCTCCAGTATAGACACGCTGGTCCTCGGTGAGAACGCTACTGGTACCAAAGTAGATCTGGACAAAGAAGCCAATGTCGGTACACTTACTGTCAACGCCCCAGCTGAAATCACCGGTCAGGGCCGCATCGGCACCGCCGAGATTAACAACCCCGATGTAGATATGAAAGCGGAGCCGGAAAAAGTTGTCTATGGTGAGGACGCCAAAAAGGAGGAGCCTAAGAAAGGATCTGGAGGCGGAGGTGGCGGCGGAACAACCATTCCTGTAAGTGCTATTAGTGTGGAACCTACAGAGTTGATATTATCAGCAGGGGAACCAGGAGTTACAACTGGATCAATTATAGCTACTGTTAGTCCTTCGAATGCTACAAATAAGACCGTT
>JAAYHG010000236.1 GCA_012735455.1 Bacillota bacterium | reverse complement strand
GTCTACTCCTCCTTCACCTGCCAGATACATCCCCAGGGCAGGTTTTTCATTAACATGTTTCTGCATGTGGCATAAATTGTCCTGCTTCCGACAGCAACCCCTCTAATTCGCAGGGCGCGGGCTTAGGGTCACCTGGACCTGTACCTCTTTGCCCTGGCGGTTGAGCAAGAGCTCCACTCTTTCTCCCACTTTGCGCCGGGCAATTACAGCTGTAAACTCGGACAGGGTGCGCACCTCACGCCCATCCACAGCAGTGATTACATCTCCTGGACGTACACCGGCTAGAGAAGCGGGGCTGTCACGATAGACGTCCAAGACAGCAATGCCACTTTCCACCTTAAGGTCGTAATAAGCACCGATCTCACGGTTTACTTCTGCCGTGTAAACCCCCAGCCAGGGCCGCACTACACGTCCGTAAGCCTTAAGCTCTTCCACCACAGGGCGTGCCAGGCTGATGGGGATAGCGAAACCCATACCTTCTGCTGCTTGCGCCTTGGCGGTGTTAACACCGATTACCTCACCGCGGGCGTTAAGAAGAGGTCCCCCGCTGTTACCAGGGTTGATGGGAGCATCGGTCTGAATGAGATTCTCCAATACCTTGCCGTCATCCGTCTCAATGGTGCGGTTAAGGGCACTGACAATCCCAGCGGTCACGGTACGCTGAAACTCAAGACCTAAAGGATTGCCAATGGCTACAGCAAGCTCGCCGACACGGAGGTTATCCGAGCGGCCCAAAATGGCAGGCACCAAATTCGTCGCCGCTATTTTTACCACCGCCAGGTCCGTGGTGGGATCGGTGCCCACTACTTCACCAGACACCTGACGACCATCAGCCAGGGTAACCACTATGTGGCTGGCCCCACCTACCACATGATCATTCGTTAAGATGTAGCCGGAAGGGTCAAAGATGATACCTGAGCCAACACCCGACTCTTCATAGACTCCAGAAAACCAATCATAGGCCCGCTGCCGTGTTGCAATCCCAACTACCGCTTGCCCGGCCTGTTCTGCAATGGCAGTGATGGTTGAGTAGGGGGCAAGCTGGACCCCTTCCTGGGCATCCAAAGGCACTGCTTGTTGCTGTGGCACCGGGGCTGCAGACGGCCCCTGCAATCGCCCTGGCAACACAGCCCCCACCAGTACACCGCCAGCCAGGAAGGCCAGGATCACCGCCAACGCCACCAGGGGCAAGCCTAAACCGCGCGCTGAATGTTCTTTGGGCATCGAGTTTCCTCCTCTGCAGTGCTGTATTCAGTATGTCCTGGAGCAGAGAAGGAGTTGCAGAAAAAAGGCGGCTGGAGGAGCCGCCCCTACTCATCAAGCCCTATTTATTATACACTCTTAGCCCGTACAATGTCCTTGACCTTCATCAGGCGCGTCAAACTGCCACGCTCGTTTTCGTCTAGTTTCATGGTAACGTAACGCACACTGGTCATGAGTTGGGGAATCATTATATACTCCAAAGCGTTAACCCGGCGGCGGGTGCGTTCGATCTCCGCGGCGAGTAGAGCCACCGCCTTCTCTACCTCCGCCAGTTCCAACAGACGCGGGAGCAGTTCTGCCAGTGTGCTGATGGAGTCGTCCAAGTCCCCGGAAGTCTCAGCAAAACCGTACGGGTACATGCTATCGGTGTTTTCACTGACCCTTTCCCAAGTAAGTTTGGGAGCATGGACACTCATGATGTTTTGGCTGCCCAAGTGTACCTCCAAGCGCTCCTTGGGGAACATGATAGCCTCTTCCACCGCTTCTGCAGACATGACAGCCCGTGCCAGCATGAACTTACGGAACGCTCCGGCCAACCTGTCTTCCACTTCCTCGCGCAGCTCTTTGTTCTTACGTACCAGGATTAGGAACTGCCGCATGAGCTCATCCCGTTTATCTTTTAGCAGCTTGTGGCCACGCTGGGCCATGGCCAGGCGCCGCTTCAAACGGTTGAGCTCCATACGGGTGGGGTTCACCCGGATTTCCATGGGTTACTCCTCCCCCTTGGCGGGTAGGTACTTCTCCAGGTACTCCTCACGGATACGCTTCAGCTCGCCCCGTGGGAGGGTGCTCAAGAGCTCCCAGCCCAGATCCAGGGTTTGGATGATGGTGCGATCCTCGTCCTCACCCTGCTTTACGTAACGTTCCTCAAACTCATCGGCGAACTTGGAGAATAGCTTATCGGTCTCGGAAAGGGCAGCCTCACCCAGGATGGCAGCCAGCTCTTTGGCCTCTTTACCACGGGCGTAAGCGGCGTAGAGCTGGTTCATGGTATCGGCATGGTCCTCGCGGGTCTTGCCATGGCCGATACCCTTGTCCTTAAGTCGTGACAGGGACGGAAGAACGTCGATGGGCGGGTAGATGCCTTTCCTATGCAGGTCACGGCTAAGGATAATCTGACCTTCGGTTATATAGCCGGTAAGGTCAGGGATGGGGTGGGTCTTGTCATCCTCAGGCATAGTGAGAATCGGCACCTGGGTAATGGATCCCTCTGATCCGCGCACGCGACCAGCACGTTCGTAGATGGTGGCCAGGTCTGTGTAGAGGTAGCCGGGATAACCACGGCGCCCGGGCACCTCTTTGCGGGCGGCCGAGATCTCGCGCAGGGCCTCGGCATAGTTAGTCATGTCGGTGAGGATAACAAGGACATGCATGCCCTTATCGTAAGCCAGATACTCGGCTGCTGTGAGGGCCATGCGCGGGGTAGCGATACGTTCAATGGCCGGATCATCGGCCAGGTTCATAAAGAGCACGGCGCGCTCAATAGCACCGGTCTTTCTAAAGTCGGAGACAAAAAAGTCTGCTTCCTCAAAGGTGATACCCATGGCGGCAAACACCACGGCAAACTTGGTCTCTGTCCCCAACACCTTGGCCTGGCGGGCAATCTGAGCCGCGAGTCTGGAGTGCGGCAAGCCGGACACCGAGAAAATAGGAAGCTTCTGACCACGGACCATGGTGTTCAGACCGTCTATGGCAGAAATGCCCGTCTGAATAAACTCGGAGGGGTAGTCCCGGGCTGCCGGGTTAAGTGGGAAGGCGTTGATGTCACGGCGCTGGTCTGGTATAATGCGTGGTCCATTGTCCCGCGGC
>JAAYHG010000235.1 GCA_012735455.1 Bacillota bacterium | reverse complement strand
TGCGCGCAACCTGCAGCAAATTGAATCCTACCCAAACGGTAACAGCCAAGAGCAGAAGAACCCCCAAGCGCCTCCATGCACCCCTGGCCTTGGAACCCGGTCTAACCTGTTTTCCGGGTACAAGTGGTCTTTCCTCCCCCACGTTGTTATCCTCCCTCGCTGTCTAACTACCGTTGCCTGCTGCGCTGCCCTCCTCTTCTGCGTCTTGCCCTTTTATGTCCAACCCATTTTCCCCGGCAGTCTCCTCTTCTATCGTTTCTGCCGGCCTATTTTCTTGCGTAGAACCGCCTTCAGTCGAAGAACCGTCTTCCTCACCGGGCTTCTCTTCGTCTGATGATCCACTTTTTTCCTGCAGTTCTTCCTCTAGTTCTTTTTCCAGTTCTTCCTCTGGTTCTTCCTCCGGAGCCGTCTCCGGTTCCTCGTCCGGTGGTTCTTCCTCTGATTCTTTTTCTTGCTCTCCGGCTTCTAAGGCACCCTCCTCAGCAGCCAGAGGTGTGTTTTCAGCTGGCTCCGCTTCCTCGTCTAATTCTTCCTTTGGCTCTTTCTCCGGGGCCGGCTCAGGTTCTTCGTGTGGTTTTTTCCCCTGTTTCTTCCGCTGTTCTACCTCTCCTACGTCCAAGGCACCATCTTCATCAGGAGGCGTATCTTCATGCTCCTTTTCAGCAGGCGGCGGGATCTCACCTTCGGCTGCATCGTCCGGGGGATCCCCTGCTAATTCATCCTCCTTTTCCTGCGGGTCACTCTCCTCTGGCAATGCAAGACCTGGCAGCAGGAACGGAGGAGCATTTCCCTCTGTGAGGAGAAGCAGCTCGGGCAATTCCGGTGGTGGCGGAGGAGCCGGCTCTACACATACGGGCAAGAAAACCTCTATCTCAGCGCAGCCGTTTTCCCATTCTGCCGTGATGGTAAGGGGTACCTCGAAGAAAAGCGGAGTGGATTCACAGTTAGCCTCTGGGGTAGCCTCCACGAAAACATCTACAGTAGCTGTGTGTCCCCTGGAAATCCCACCGGGAACCTGCATGTGAATAGAGACGCCAGGGAGGGGATCCTCGGCATAGTCCAGCTTTATTCGCTGCAAGGGAACAGACATGTTGTTCTCAATAACGAAGCTGTACTCCTCAGGCTCGCCCCCTGGGGTTACAGCAAGAACCGTGCTAAGAACCACCTTTTTTTCAGAAACACGAAAACCCTTAGTGGCAATGAGGGCCTCACCAGGGTCGCTCACAGTAATGATGGCACGAGACTCCACCTCAGCCAGGGTATAAGTACGGACACCCCAAACACCCATGGCGGCGACGAGCAAAATCACCAGTAAGAGAAGCCTTCTTCCCCTGCTGCTCATCCTCTTATCCCCTCCTAAAATACCCTCCAGATCTCAGGCCAAGTTCGACTCCGATCCCCACTATTTATACTATTGCGACACCCACTCGCAGACCAGTCCAGAGCTGACTTTACCGCCCTCCCAGCAGGGCACTCCTCACATGGCCTCGCCGCTCACGATCTGCTCGTAGAGCCGTTTAGTTTCAGGCGCCGGGGCCAAACCGAACTCCTCGTCAAGCATTTTTTGGCATGCCCGGTACTGACGGGCTGCCTCGGTGCGCTTGCCATTCCCCAAAAGAGCGCTGATCAAGGTGCGGTAGGTCTCTTCCCGGTGCAGATCTTTGCGCAGGAGCTCACGCGCGCATTCTGCTGCCTCGCTGTAGCGGCGCAAACTGAGGTTGATGCTGGCTAGGTGCTCCAATACCTGCAGATATATTTCCCGCAGGCGGTCGCGCTCAGCCACTATCCAGGGCTCACAGCGGTCTTCAATAAGAAAATCTGTGTGGTAAATACCCCGTGCCGCCGCCAGACTGCTAAGAGCCTCTTCCGGACTAGCTGAGCTATCAGCTGTCAAGCCAAGCTTGGCATAGTGTTCGAAATCCGCAGCATCATATTGGTAAGGCATATCAGTATTGAAACGACATAGACCCCGCTCATAGATTATGAAGCCCTGGCGATTACCTGAACCTCTTTTTGCACCTAGAACCCTGCGCAGCGTATACAAAGTGACTGCAAAATTGTGTCGCGCGGCCTTTAGATCCAAGTCGGGCCAGAATTGAGCCAGGATCTCCCCTTGCGGAGCCGCAACCCCTTTCTTGATGAGCAAGTACTTAAAGAGCAGTGTTACCTTGGTCTGACGCCAGGCCGAATCGGGGATTTCCTGCCCCCCCACCCGGACACGAAAACCGTTGAGAGTAGTCACCTCGATTGTTTCCACTGCCTGCACCTCCCTAGAATAAAGAAAAACTGCCAAGAACTGGCAGCCGGTTGCGCTACTCGCTCCCCGCTGCCTAAGCGCCCAGGTACAGGCGGCGGTTCCTGGCGTCTGCTCACTTAAAACGCTATTTCGCAACCTGTTGATAAGTAGATTGACCGGACATAAATTCTCCGTCAGCTAGGACTTAGTACCGCTATCATTATGATACAAATTTGCCCCGTCACATACAGTCGCTTTATGCTTGAACCAAGTTCATTTCCTCCCAATTTTTGACAAGAGGTTGGCCTGAGGGCTGCTTGTTAGTCCGAAGGGAGTGTAGAGCACCTGACAGGAACACTATACTACCATCAGTGCACCTCTGGCGCGAAGCCGGGAATAAAAGAATTTCGCCGGGCGTTGACAGTCAGCGCCGGGGAGTATAAACTAAAAATAGCAGAAGTTACCCCTGTTAGGTGAGGTTCCTGTACGAATATAGGCCACTGCCCGGAAATGTCGAAAGACACCAATGGGTCAGCAGGTATTACCGGCTTAAGGTCTTACCTAATGTGGCTGGCAGAGTCCAAAGTCGTACAGTGCCGAAACTCAACGAGTAGGGTATTATTGGCATACCCCTCACTCGTTGAGGGGTGTTTTGTATAGGTGAGGAGGTGGTGCGGTAATGGACGGCGATCCTTATCCTGCAAGAACCTGGCCCAAATCCAAAACTTATCTCATAGCGGGGAATGCTAAGCTACGGTTACCGCACCAGCTGTGCTTCCCTGCCTGACAAAACTGTGCCTATAGGGGGGATTCACGATGAGGGCCTCAAATCTTCCCGACATCAAAGCATTGTTGGAGAAGAAAAATTGGCACACTCTCAGGCAAACCCTCACCGAGTGGCCAATCCCGGAAACAGTAGACCTGCTGATGACTTTGGATAAACCCGACCGGGTTCTCTTATTCCGCTTACTGCCGCGGCACATCTCAAATGAAGTGTTTTCCTATCTGGAAACAGAGCATCAAAAGGCGCTATTGAAAGAACTGACCGATGACGAGACCAAGCTAATCCTGGCAAACCTGCGCCCGGACGACCGCACGACCCTGTTTGAAGAACTACCGGGTCAAGCGACACAAAGACTTCTCAACCTTCTCTCACCAGAAGACCTGAAAGAAGCACGCCAACTACTGGGCTATCCTGAAGAAAGTGTCGGTCGCTTGATGACGCCGGACTACGTAGCAGTACGTCCGGAATGGACAGTTGAACAGGCCCTGAAACAAGTACGCAAGCGTGGTAAGGACAGCGAGACTATTGATGTAATCTATGTAGTGGACCGGAAGTGGAAATTGGAAGCCATACTGGAGCTGCGACGCCTCATCTTGGCCCATCCGGAACAGACCGTAGAAGAGATCATGGACCAAACCTTCGTCAGCCTTTCGGCGTTTGAAGACCGGGAACAGGCCGTGCACCAAATGCAGCGCTACGATCTCTTTGCCCTGCCAGTGGTGGACTCAGACGGAGTGCTCTTAGGTATTGTCACCGCTGACGACGTCATGGACGTGGCGCAGGAAGAGGCCACTGAAGACTTTCACAAGATTGCTGCTGTTACCCCACTACGTGTGAGTTACCGCGAAGCAAGCATTGGGTCTTTGTACACCAAGCGTGTAGCCTGGTTGGTGGCTTTGGTACTGGTGAACCTGATTTCCTCTGGTATCATTGCTGCTTATGAAAAAACCCTGGCCTCAGCCATTGCCCTAACCTTTTTTATTCCTCTGCTCACCGACAGCGGTGGTAACACCGGTTCCCAATCGGCGACCCTGATGGTACGTGCCCTGGCCACAGGAGATGTAAAACCAGACC
>JAAYHG010000234.1 GCA_012735455.1 Bacillota bacterium | reverse complement strand
GGGCTAGGGCTTGTGCTCTTAGAGGCCATGGCGGCAGGCAAGCCGGTGGTGGCCACTAACGTCGGGGGCATACCTGAGGTGGTGGTACCTGATGCCACGGGTTTGTTGGTGCCACCTGGCCAGCCGGAGGCGCTGGCAGCAGCAATTACGCGGGTTTTGAGTGACTGTGGCCTGGCTGCTGCCCTGGGGAGTGAGGGCCAGCGGGTGGCGTGGGAGAGATTCTCCCTAGACGCTATGGCCCAGCGTACAGCGGCGGTCTACCGGGAACTGGTAGGTCCGGAGGGGGGAGGCTAGGCGGTGCACGAGGTTTGCCGGAGGAAAGTTATCCTCCTTCTTATCATACTAGAACTGGCACTGGCAGCCTTCACCGTACGACAAACTGCCAGCACAACAGCGGCCAGCAGGCGGGTGGGAGTGGGCCTGGACTGGAATGAGCTCCAGGGAGTGGCCCAAGCCGCTGGGGTGCCGGTGGAGGAGATGGCAGCAGTACTCAAAGAGCAGGGCGCGCACTACTTGGTCCTGCGGGAAGACACCCTGGCCCGCTTGGAACAGACGGGCCGCTTGCAGGCCTACGGTGGCTGGGAACTGTGGCAGCTGGGACGGCTACTTAAACCCGGTAGCGAGGTAGTACAAAGGGTTTTGGCGGACAAGGACTTTAATGTGCGCAGTACCTATCTTGTTCTCGGGGATGCCGATCTGTACCAACGTCTTAAGGAACGTCTTTCCCTGCGTTACAAAGGAGATGTACAGGCCTGGAGCGGGGATAATACCTATGTGCTCGCCGTGGCCAGAGGCTGGGATGCTCTGCAGGGCATGGGTGTGGGGATTAACCCCACGGCTACAGATAGTGTTTACGCTCTAGGCTATGAGCCAGTTCTGGCGTGGCTAGACAGGCTGAAGACCAGTGCAGAAATCACGCTGGATCTAAAAGAGCAGGACAAGACCAAGCCAGCGCTCCTACTGCCTGGACCATTGCCGGTTGAAGAGCAGGAGCGGGTGGGCCGGGAGCTGGGGCAGCGGGGCATACTTCAGGGGCTACTAGAGTTCAGTCTTCCTTCTGGGGCCAAGACTGTGGCTGCAGCCAGCAACTATTTGGCCGTGCGGGTTTATGAGCGACCAGTGCACACCATGTACCAGGAGTACCTCCTGGCTGTCCGGGACCGTAATGTGCGTTTTGTGATACCACACCTGCTCTGGCAGGTGCCGGATACAGCTCCCGATCTCTTGAGTGCGAATGCCCAACACTTAGGGAGAAGTGTGGCTGCTATACGAGCCGGAGGGTTCGCTGTTGGCGCACCTGTGCCGCTGAGCCAGCGGCTCTTGAACCCGGTGCTCTTGGCGCTGCTATTAGGGCTGCCGCTTCTTACCCTGGTGCAGGCGGGTGGCCTGCGTGAGGCCGACAGGGTAACCTTCTCATTGCTGGCCCTGATGACTCCTTTGGCTGCAGTCTATCTGTTGCCGGAGGGGCCCCTGATTTGGCTGCGACAAGGGGCAGCCCTGATAGTGGGCGGGGTAGGACCGGCGTTGGCCATGATCCTTGCCTTGAGAAAGGTCTCGCCGGGCGACGGCCAGCTTCATCCTCTGCGCGGTGGAGTCACAGCCTTGGGCCAGGCCAGCGGCGTGACATTGGCCGCAGCCCTTTTCATCCAAGCCCTGCTGGGCGATGCCTCCTTTCTCCTTAAGTTAGATGCCTTTCTTGGGATTAAGGTGGCGTACTCTATTACCTTGGCCCTGGTTTTGCTGTGGTCGCTGAAAGAGCGCAGCGCGGACCGCGGCTGGTGGCTAAAGCCTGTTTTTAGCCCGGCGGAGCTGATCGCCCTGGCTGGCCTGGGGTTGGTGGTATGGGTGCTCTTTAACCGCAGCGGCAATACCTCAGTGATTCCGATTCCTGCCTGGGAACTCAAGCTGCGGGATCTTCTGGAGAGGGTGCTTCTGATCCGACCGCGAACAAAGGAATTTCTCCTGGGGCACCCGGCCCTGGTTTTAGCCGGGGCAGGCCTGGGTAAAGGGAAGTGGTGGCGGCCCTACCTGGTAACCTTGGCAGCGGTAGGTCAGGCGTCACTTCTGAATACATTCGTTCATCTACACACCCCGTTTCTCATCTCCTTGGCGCGTTCACTGCTGGGGCTGTTGCTGGGAGCCGCGATCGGCAGCCTGCTCACTCTGGCAGGTTACTATCTGGTGAGGGGGGGAAGGCGGTATGCCTAGGGTGGTGCTTTCCGGCTATTTCGGGTTTAACAACGCTGGCGATGAGGCCATCCTGGCGGCGACGATCGGCGCCCTGCGGCAGAAGGTGCCTGGGGTGGAGATTGTTGTCCTCTCCGGCAACCCGGCAGAGACAAGGGCCACTTATGGCGTGGATGCAGTGGAGCGAGGCAATCTGGCTCATGTCCAGAGCGCCATTCGGTCTGCTGACCTTGTGCTGAGTGGTGGTGGCAGCCTGCTGCAGGATGTCACCAGTAACCGCTCTATCCCCTACTACCTGGGTGTGGTGGCCCTAGCCAAGCTTCATGGCAAGAAGGTCATGTTTTACGGCAACGGCGTGGGTCCCGTACGCAGTAAGTTAAACCGCTTTCTGGTCTGCTGGCTGGGGAATGTGGTGGACCAGATTACAGTGCGGGATGAGGGTTCCGCTCGTGTGCTGGCAGAACTGGGCGTCAAACGGCCGCCCATTGAGATTACGGCCGATGCTGTCTTTACCCTTACCCCGGCGACCCGGGACGAAGCTGAGGCGGTTCTGGCCCGGGCTGGGGTTGTGCCAGGGCGGCCGCGACTGGGTATTTCAGTTCGTCCCTGGCAGAATTACGAGAGCTTCAAGGAGGCCCTGGCGAAGGCTGCTGATGCCTTTGCACTAAAGCGGGGGGCTGAGGTGGTGTTCTTGCCCATGCAATACCCAGGAGATCTTGGGGTCTCGCAGCAGGTGATGGGCTTCATGCGCCAGCCGGCACGGGTAGTCAGCGACGCCTGTCCAGTACCCACGGTGATGGCTCTTTATGGTGCCATGGACGTGGTGCTGGGCATGCGGCTCCACGCCCTGATCTTTGCCGCTCTGCAAGGGGTACCGCACCTGGGGATAGTTTATGACCCAAAAGTGGAGAGCTTCCTGGAGATAGTGAACCAGCCAGTGGCAGGGTACGTGGAAGACCTGGATGCCAGTCGAGTGCTGAGCGAATTGGAAGAAGTGTGGCGCATGCGGACGGAGATCCGGGCGCACCTGGAGAAGGCCTTCTCGATCATCTCTGGATCGGAGGGCATATCCTCGGGGTTGAGGGCGTAGATGGCGACATTGGCGTC
>JAAYHG010000355.1 GCA_012735455.1 Bacillota bacterium | reverse complement strand
TTGATGCCTTGTTCGGCCCAGTGCCCCGCGGTGTCCTGGAAGGTTTTCGGGCTGTGGATGACTGCGTAGACGCTGTTGGTCAGGCTGTTGATTCTTGCGTAATACTTGCCGTCGATCATTGTGATGACTGTGGGCACGTGCGAGAAACTCCCGTCGGCATTCAGTACAACGGCAGTCGTGATCCTGGAGGGATCAACACCTTCAGGTATGGCAATGAGCCTTTCCACATAGGCGTTGAACCGGGAAACCTCCACAATCCTGTTCCCGCTTGAGCAGGTGATTTCAAATTCAATGGGGCTAACGACAAGCTGGTAGTTGTTCTTGTCTGCGGTGTCTTCAACGATGGCAACGATGTCCTCGGCAGGTTTGGCTATCCTTATGCTTACCGTGATATCCTTTAATTTTACATCTTTGCCAATCTGCTCTGCAACAGCGTCAATATTTATCTGCGCTGCCGGCAGCGTATTGGTGACCTGGCCGGTTCTGATTTCCAGCACAGCATCTTTACCGGCCATATCCTTGACGGTCTGGCCGCTTAGGACACCATCGATAACGTCCGCACCGCTTGTGGCAAGAATGGTTACAATGGCATTGCTGCCTTCCTGCTCCAGTTTCTCTGCCACTTTCTTATCATCCGCAACAACGGATATAACCGTTTTGTCGCCTTCCCGGGCGGTGGTCGCCGTAGCTGCGGTTTCCGCCTTCCCGTTGATAAGTATCTCCACTCCCGTACCTGCCGCCGGTTTGGATGACTTTGACCGTGATGAGGGCGGATCCGGAGTCACGGCATTCACTGTCAAATTGTCGGTAGAGGCTGTATGGCTGTTGTAGATCAGCTCTACCGGCTGTCCATCGTGGGCTGCCGCCGACAGAACAGTCCCGTTGGCAGGGTTCGTTGTAATGCCATTGGCAGCAAAGTCTGCCAGCACTATATCCACAGTGCTCCCATCGTTGTAGGTAAGGGTTACAACCAGCCCTCCAAGGTCAAGGGGTTTCCCCGGCTGTATAAGTCAGTTTTGTTGGTTGGGTCTTGACCCTGATGGATGTTACTTCTCGAACGACCGTCAGTATTGCCGCATTGGACTAAGCTGTCGCTGTGGTCCCATTCTTGCTGTTGGTCACCACGCAGCGGTACTGGGCACCGTTATCCGCATAGGTCAGGGCCGGCGTAATATAACTCGCACTGGTCGCTGCCCCATCCAGGTCACTCCAGGTACCACCGGAGTCCAGAGACCTCTGCCACTGATAAGTCAGGCTTCCTCCGTCTGGGGCGATAGCACTTACCGCAAATGTCGCCGTCTCGCCGATATTTTTAGTAGCATCGGCCGGGTGAGTATTGATAACCGGTGCCTGGGCAGCGACGACATGGTCGACAATGGGTATCACCAGGCAGGAAGAGCTTTCTCCCGTCAGACCGTAACTGTAAACAAGAAAACAAGTGGCGCCGTCCGGCACAGCAGTACCCGAGCGGATTGTCTGTGAGCAATTGTTTACTCCCGGCAACGTGTAGAGCGCCTCGGCGGAGAGCTTCGTCCCGCCGGCAGTACCCCAGTAGACCTTATAACCGGTGATGCCGTTTGTATCCGCTGGTTTAGTCCAGCTTAACTCACCGGCAATTCTCTTGTCGCTCTCGTCGGTATCAGCAAACGCACCGCCCGTGGGCACATCGTAGTGAAGCGACGACAGAGCAACATGGGCGTAGATTGTGCTGTTCCCTGCGCGCGTCAGATCGCCAATAGTACTGCCGTCACCTGAGCCGACCTGAACGGTCCGATCCACGTCACTTGTCCAGAAGGCTAAGGCATGGGTAACGGGTTCATAATCCTCTGCGCTCAACGAGGCTTCGGTATAGTTTACTGAATTCACCGAATAGTACCCACCGGTATGCATGCCCTTCAGCAGTATGCTGGCCATGTCATGGCCATAGATCTTCTTGCCAAAAAGATCTATATACGAGATGTCACGGTTACCGGTTCTCCCGAGTTTGATCATATTTTCCCGGTCTTAACGGATTTCTGCCGTATTGGAGATTTTGATATTTCCCACAGCGGGATTATATACTACCGTGTCGCCGCCGCATACTGTTCCTCCGCTTATCTCGATTATGCCGGAACCTTCATTACAGACGGCACATGAAGAAGAGTCGCCTCCGGTGACATTTCCTCCGGTTATTTTGATTACTCCACCCCCAATATTATCAATAGCACCAAATTCCCCCTCAACTGTTCCAGAGCTAACCAACATCGCCGGATTATTGATGTCATTACTACTGTTCAGGCTTATAATTGCATAAGAACTTCTTCCTTTAATCCAAGCATTTTCGGAGACAATTATTTTTCCAAAAGACCTAATGCCGATAGCTACCTCTTCTCTACCGCCGCTGATTTCCACCACGTTGTCAGTGCTGTAAATTGCCGCCCCGTCCTCTTTGGTCGCAATAACTGATCCACCTGATATTGTTACAATCCCGCCTTTATTAAAGATGGCATAATCGTATCCGCTCACCTCACTGTCGCCGCTGATATTTATGGTATTGATCGCCGCATCGTCATAAAGAGAATTGCGGATGCCGTAACCCTTTTCCGAGTATACCATGGCGTCGCCGCTGATACTGATCGCTCCACTGCCCTGGCTGTAGATGGCTTCGTAATCTGAGCTGGAAATGGTTCCTCCGCTAATCGTCAGAGATCCTGAACCGTAGTTTCCGACGCTATATAGCGCGCTGTGTGCACTAATTGCCCCTCCTTGGATCAGTACCGCCCCGCTACTCCAGTTGGTGATACATCTGGCTTCACTGTCAGTTGCACTGATCTCCCCTCCGTTAACGGTGAGACTGCTACCGGATGGGGCCCATTGTGAAAGGCACACAGCCGTGGTCCGGGGCGAATCGGCAGTGATCACTGTTCCCTCCTCAATTGTCAGGCTGCCGCCAAACATGTATACCAGGGAAAAATCCCAATTGTCCATATCAGGGGTTGCGCTGATGGTCAGATCGGAAAACACTACTGTGGTACTGTCAGGAATAGCCAGTCCGTATGAATATGAATATGATGTCTGTGGCACTTTTTCTTTAATCACAATACTCCCCTGGTAGGTGGCGCTGATCAGGGCATTTCCGGCGGACACCTCATCAATTTCCAGCGGCTTGCCGGGTGAGCCGAAGCTGATGATCCGGCTCCCGTCATCGCTGCAGGCGTTCAGAGCTTCCTGCAGCGAACTGTATTCGGAACCTGATCCGGGGCCCGCACCGTTGACCAGGAACCCGGTCTCGCCGTTCGTGATTATATAGTCTGCTTCCCCCGTCGTTCCTCTTGCTGCATTCTGAATTACAATAGTCCGTGCAGAGTCCCCGGGCAATTGTTCGGTCTCATCAACATCCGCTTCTTCGGGGTTTTCTCCCGCGACGCTCTCTTCTCTTATGTCCTTTTCCGTCAGCTCGGCTTGGTAAAAAGCGATTATGCGGGCTTCGTCTTCCAGATCAACATTATAGACCTGCAGAAAACTGCCCGCCGCGACTCCGGCGGTAATGTCAGCGCCCGGCTCATAGCCCACGATCAAATTGTCTCCGGCACTTGGCGCTTTATCTCCCACCCGGGGAGTTGCTATCTCCTGTTCTGTTACATTGACAAGCAAGTTCCCATACACACAGTCTGTGACCGTTGCTGAAGTAGCCCCTCCCGTTTCCCCGGGAGACAGAGTAACCGACAGCAGAGGCACAAACTTGGAGAGCTCAGTTATCGCATCACTCACGTCCTCCTCCGCCAGCACCGGTGTTACTCCAACGGATAGTTGCAGCGTCATGGCTATCAGGACGAAAACCGCAATCGCTTTCCATCTAGCTTGCGTCATTCTTTGCACCCCCGGGTGTAGTATGAGAATAGTCGCGTTACTGCCATATACAGG
>JAAYHG010000233.1 GCA_012735455.1 Bacillota bacterium | reverse complement strand
GCCATCCATCCGCTGCTACATTGTAGCACCCTGCGATGCAGCCCGCCTGGCCGGAAAGCCTGTTACCAATCCAAATCACAAGATCCAGGGCGGCGGATATAACATGGAGCTACCCTTGGTAGAGGACAAGCTTGTAGACGGCTACCTCAGCGTAACCGACGAAGAAGCAACCCGTGCCACCCGTGACCTGGCCCGCTACGAGGGCATCTTCGCCGGGTTCTCCTCCGGCGCCAACATCGCCGCTGCTTTAAGACTCCTCTCCGGTATCGAGAAAGGAAAAACCGTCGCGCTCACCATAAACGACTCCGGCCTCAAGTACCTGAGCACCGACCTCTGGCAATAATTCAGGAAACTGGTGTTCCCCCCTACAAACCAATACGCACCGAGATAACTTGAAAAAGCATTACCATGGGAACCTAATGTTCCGGTTCCGGTAAGGATAAGACAAGGGTCCGTACTGCATCTTTGCTTGACGGACCCTTTCTGTTTCCAGCTTTACTCCCGTCAGGGAATCAAAAGTAGTAGCCGCTGTGAGTGTGATTTTCAATTCTAGGGTTAGTTAACAACTATGGCTCGTCTAACCATTGCCTTTACTAACTCCTATCTCTAGAGCTTCTTTGAGCACCACCTTGGCTCGTTCCAGATTAAACACACCACAAACGCAGTTACGCCCGAGTTTTTTCGCACCCTCTTCCAGGCTGATCTTGCCTCTTCTTAACTCTTCAAGCACATTCTCTACTAAGTAGCGTGAGATGAGCCCGTGCCCACACATGGTTGTTATCTTTCTAATCTCTGGCGGCGGTAAGAGTTCTTTTCGGCCGAGAATACCCAAGGCGTACTCCACGCTATGGCGCTGAATCCCGTGTTCTTTTTCCGCACGCTCCACTTCATCCAGAAGCCCACTTACTACTACTGAAAAACCATAGCCCTGCGCCTTAACTTCATCCACTACAGCTGTTACCGTCTCAAGATCCCCATACACCCCGTGTATCATGGGAGTGCTATCGCTGATATTAGCCTTGATTTCTTCAATGCTGTGGCTAATGAGAGTGCCTATGTCTATGCCGCCGGCGTCTATCGGTTCGTAAGCCATGAGCACATCGAAAAGCCTGCGCAGCTTTGAGGCTGCATTCTGGTTATTAATCCCTTTTGCAGGCATGATGAGTACTATATAGTCATTGCTGAGATCCTCAGGGGTGCCATATCGATGGTTAGTGTGAGTCATATAACCTTACCTCCCTGCTAAAGGTCGGCCAAGTCCCAGATTTGTTTTGCCAGCCGGAGAGACCTCGAGGCCAAGGGAGGCCAGGAACTCACGGCTGGGTATCTCCCCTGCCGGTCCAGTGGCAAAAAATGCCGCCACTGTGAACACGGTATCTACCTCCTGGGAAGCCTTTTGAAGGCACCCTACTACTTCACAAACCTTGTCTTCCGGTACAATAAACTCAATAATGGATGAGAGAAACCTTTCCTCCAGGATGTCAGGGCGTAGTTTCCCGGTGGATCGGTCGACAATAAAAGAAGTTACCGGGCTTTTTTCTGCAAAGCACACATATGAAAGATTGGCAAGGGCCGTAGTGAGCTTTTCCACATCACGAAAAGAGCCACTGATTCCAGGACGGCCCACCTCCACGGCAAAACCTGCGTATCCTGGCTTAACCAAACCAGTCACGTCATTGGTCTTCACTTCCTCTGTACCCCTACCTATGTGTTGGGTAGATTCATGTTTCCCATAGGGATCAGAGAAAGTGTTCCTCAGAACGCGAGGCCACGAAAGCTGAGGTGCCTCAATAGCTCCTACCGGACAGACATCAGCGCGTAAACAGGCATTACATTCCACACAGGTGTCCTGGTTCACTACTACAACACCATCTTGTGCCAGCTCTATCGCTCCTACAGGACAGTAAGGCCTGCAGGACTCACACTGAACACATAGCTCTTGATTAATAAGCACAATTCTCCCTCCATTGGCATGAGCCGAAGGTAGGTGTTCGACCCGCCTTTTGCGGCTCAGTTACATCTTAGGCTGGGCTTTCGGCACAAAGTCGCTGCAACAAATTGGCCCTACGATCCGTCCACTGCTGCAGGTCGGCAATCGCCTCCTGGTCCAGGTGTTTGAATTTGCCTAAGCGGGATACAAATTCTTGTACGGGCTTTGCTTGCTTGACTGAAACAGTTTGGTAAAACCGGCCATCTTCATACTCATACAGTGGAAAGAAATTGGTCTGCACAGCCAAACGGGCTAACTTGATTGTATCTTTAGGATCGAACCACCAGCCGGTTGGGCAAGGTGAAAGAACGTGAATATAGGCTAGCCCGCAGGTAACCTCTTTGGCTTTTTCAATTTTCCTGACAAAATCCTGCACGTACGCTGGCGAAACCGTGGCCACATAAGCCGCATTATGCATGGCCAGTAACAAAGGTAGATCCTTCTTGTGCTGTGCCTTACCTTTGCGCATCGCACCCACAGGGGTGGTGGAAGTATTAGAGCCCTTGCTGCTGGTCCCACTTCTTTGGAACCCTGTGTTCATGTAACCTTCATTATCATAGCAGATGTAGATAATGTTCTCGCCTCGTTCTGCCGCACCTGATAGGGCTTGGAAACCCGCGTCAGCAGTGGCACCATCTCCAGCAAAGGCAACAACCCTGACATCGTTCCTGCCTTGGGACTGATAATAACGCCTGATACCCGCCAGCATGGAGGCAGTGTTATCGAGAAGAGGAATGGTAATTGGCACCTTAGCACCAGACAGGCGGTTCCAACCCACTACACCTGCGCCGGCCATACATCCTGGCGGCACACCGAGGATGGTGTTTTTGCCCATTATCTTCATGACGGTGCGCATAGTAAGCTCCCCAGCGCAACCTGGGCAAGCTGATAGACCTGGGGAAATCAGATCTTCCGCCCCGTAAAAAACCTCCTGCAGGTTCATGACTCATCACCTCCCGGCTAGTCCAGCCAAACCGTCTCTTGTTCCGCCGCTTGGTTGGCAGACACCTCTAAGACAGTCGTCAACGCTTTGAGCATGTGATCGTTGCTTATATCCGCACCGCCCAACCCACCAATGAAAGATACAGCAGGCATTACCATCCCCTGACTTCCTAACGCGGCCAAAACCTCTTGGAACAGGGCGCCGGAGTTCCAGCCAAAGGACACCGATCGGTCCACTACACCTATCGCCTTGGCAGATCTCAGCGCTCGTACAATCCTCTTTAGTGGGAAGGGACGCAGCACCCGAACCTTGACCAAACCTACTTTTTTCCCTTGGTCTCGTAAGAGATCAACCACTTCCCTAGCTGCTCCTGTCATTGAGCCAATGGTAACAAGAACTGCATCAGCGCCTTCTAAGCGGTACTCTTCAATGGTGCCACCGTATCTGCGCCCAAAGACCCGGTAAAAGTCGGCGTCTATCTCGTCGATCACCCGTAAGGCGGTTTGCATGGCCTCAAGGTGGTTACGCCTGTATTTCATCAATAAGTTGCCAGGAGTCATTGGATCCACAGCCATTGGCCTTTGGGGATCCAAGATAACGTGCTGGGGACGATACTGCGGTAGGAAGCTGTCTACTTGTTCCTGGTCGGGTATTTCTACGCCTTCTGTCAGATGGGAAAGGAAGAAACCATCGTAACACACGTTCACCGGCAACAAGACTCCTTGGTGTTCTGCCACCTTGTAACCCTGAATAACAGTGTCCAGGATTTCCTGGTTGTCCTCAACGTAAAACTGAATCCACCCGGCTTCGCGCAAACTAACAGTGTCCTGCTGCCCACCCCAAATAGTCTCCGGCGAGGTCATCTCCCGACCCGCAACAGCCATCACCATAGGCAGGCGCAGTGTTGACATGCGGAAATATGGTTCGTACATGAGTGCCAAACCCTGGGCTGAAGTCGCGGTAAAGGTTCTAGCACCAGCCAGTGCAGCCCCTTGGATCACACTCATGGCCGAGTGCTCCGACTCCACCTCTACCATCTCACAGGACAGTTTCCCATCCGCCAACATCTGCGCCAGGTTTTCAACCACAGAAGACTGCGGGGTAATTGGGTAAGCTGCAATCAAATCTGGTCTGGCTAGCGCAGCACCATGTGCTGCTGACTCATTTCCTGTTAAGGCCTTGACAACTGGCACCCTACTCTTCCCCCTCTCGCACCATGTCAATGGCACCTCGCGGGCACTCAGTGGCGCAGATTGCACAACCCTTACAATAGGACAAGTCAATGTGCACTTGCTGCTGGTTTGACAGCTTTATCGACGACACGGGGCAGTAATAGCCGCAGAGTTTACAGTTCGTGCAGCGGTCTCTGTTTATCACCGGCCTAAACGTTCTCCACTTTCCTGTATCAATCTGATATATCCCTTCATCGCCAGTTGGCGAAATCCAAGTGCTAGTCAATCCAAACGCCTCCCTTCTACAACTATGGTCTTCTCATACCCTTCCTTGCAGGCGTCTACGTTAGCCTCATTGAATTCAGCGCTAATAACATCAACAACTGCATCTAAGGGAAGCCAGCCTGTAACACGAGAAAACGCACCAAGAACCGTCGTATTAGGTATATTGCGTCCCAGATACTTAATAGAGATGTCTGTTGCATTGACAATGCCGATTTTTCCTGCCTGCTCTGGAAGAGGCAACTGATCTACCGAGTGCGCTGAGTTTAGCAGCACGATACCCCT
>JAAYHG010000232.1 GCA_012735455.1 Bacillota bacterium | reverse complement strand
GTACTGTACCGCAGCGGACAACTCCTCGATCTACACCTTCTAACCTATGCGGCCCAGGAGCGCGGTATACTGATTGGCTTTGACCTTAGTCACTCGGCTGGGGTGGTGCCCCACCGGCTGCATGAGTGGGGCGTGAACTTTGCCTTCTGGTGCAACTACAAATACCTCAACGCTGGGCCGGGGGCAGTGGCCAGTCTTTTCGTTCATGAGCAGCACTTTGACCGCCTGCCTGGTTTAGCCGGATGGTGGGGTTGCCGCAAGGACAAACAGTTCGACATGGATCCTGAGTTCCAGCCTGCCCACGGCGCTGGTGCCTGGCAGGTGGGAACGGCGCACATACTCAGCATGGCTCCTCTGGCAGGGTCGCTGGAGCTTTTCAAAGCTGCTGGTATGGAGCGGCTACGGGCCAAGTCTCTGGCTTTGACCTCTTATCTCATGCACCTTATCGACTCTAACTTAGCAGCACCTCCGTACAATTTCGCCATTGTTACTCCACGAGAGCCAGAACGGCGCGGCGGCCATGTGGCGGTGGAGCATAAAGAGGCCGTACGCATCAACTCTGCCCTTAAACGACGTGGGGTGATTCCTGATTTTCGTCCTCCCAACCTGATTCGCCTGGCACCGGTACCCCTTTACACCAGTTTCCACGAAGTGTGGCAGGTGGTACAGCACCTCAAGGAGATAATGGTGACCAAGGAATACGAGCAGTTTAAGCCTGAGCGGGATACAGTAGCGTAGGAGGGTGAGGTATGTACAGGGTAAAACGGCGGCCCCTGGCGGAGCTTACAGCAGAACTGACTGCTGCCGCCCAGGGACAGATTAAGGCCGATACTGTGATCAAAGGCGGTAAGGTTGTCAATGTTTTTACAGCCGAGATAATGGCGGCGGATGTGGCTATTCGAGCTGGACGAGTGGTACTGATCGGTAATGCGGAGCACACCATTGGCCCCGAAACCAAGGTGATAGATGCCAGTGGCTATTACCTTACCCCCGGCCTCTTGGACGGTCATATCCACGTGGAGAGCAGCATGGTGAGTGTCACAGAGTTTGCCCGGGCCGTACTTCCCAGCGGGACAACCACTGTCTTTATGGATCCCCACGAGATAGCCAATGTCCTCGGGATGAAAGGAATTGAGCTCATGATGGCCGAGGGGCGTAACCTGCCCCTCAAGGTTTATACCACCATGCCATCGTGTGTTCCAGCCGCACCAGGTTTTGAGGATGCTGGTGCCGTGATTGGGCCAGAGGAGGTACGCGAGGCCATGACCTGGGATGGTATCATCGGTCTTGGTGAAATGATGAACTTCCCAGGTGTTTTGAACGGTGATCCCGGTGTGCATGGTGAGCTTAAGGCCACCCTGGAGGCAGGCAAGGTGATCACCGGTCACTATTCCATCCCCGAGACGGCGGTTGGACTTCAGGCCTACGCTGCAGCTGGCTGTGCCTCGTGCCACGAAGGTACGCGCAAGGAGGACGCCTTGGCTCGCTTGCGCCTGGGCATGTATGCCAAGCTGCGGGAGGGTTCAGCCTGGCACGATATTAAAGCCACCATCAAGAGCGTTACTGAAGAGAATATTGACACGCGCCGGGTGGTATTGGTCACAGACGACACCCACCCAGCGACTCTGCTTGAGCTGGGACACCTGAACCACGTGGTGCGCCGTGCCATCGAGGAAGGGCTAAATCCTATCCGGGCAATTCAAATGGCCACCATAAATACCGCCGAGTGTTTTGGCGTCAGCCGAGATCTGGGCAGCATAGCTCCTGGGCGCTGCGCGGATATACTTTTTGTTACTGACTTGGCGGAATTCAAGCCTGACAAGGTCATGGTGGATGGCGAGATTGTAGCCGAGGACGGGAGATTGCTGCTGGAGCTTCCGGCTTATCCCTACCCCGAGTGGGCTATGCAGTCGGTGCGTTTAGAGCGGGAACTTACGGCAGATGACTTCTCTCTTCCCGCCCCTGTGGACGCAGGCCAGTTGCGGGTTCGGGCTATGCGCATCTTTGAGGCCAAGGTTGTGACACAAAACACAGAGGTACTACTTGCAGTACGGGACGGACAAGTCAGGCCAGATCCCAAGTCGGACGTGGCCAAAGTGGCCTGCCTGGAACGCCACGGTGGTCCTGGCAACATGGGCCTTGGCTTTGTCACTGGTTTTGGCTTTACCGCTGGAGCAGTTGCCTCCACCGTGGCCCATGACAGCCACAACCTGCTCATCGTTGGCACCAACGAGGCTGATATGGCCCTGGCCGGGAACACTCTGGCCCAGTGCGGTGGCGGCATGGTGGCGGTGCGAGACGGCCAGGTGCTTGCCCTGCTC
>JAAYHG010000231.1 GCA_012735455.1 Bacillota bacterium | reverse complement strand
CCTGGATTCTAGCAGGACTGTTCATGCTTTTGATCAACCTGCTGCAAGTCCTCCCTCGCCTGCATCTCTATAGCACAGGCAGTACAGGCGCCTGGCCCGTGAAAAGAGTGTTCGTATTGCGGACACTCACAACTTTGCTGGTAATAAAGGTTGTAGTACTCTTCTTCTTCAACCGCTATGTTTACAAGGGATACGGCATGCAGATAGACGTTATTCGGAGCGGACCTCCAGACCTGGCCTTTGTTGCCCTCACTTTCGATGATGGACCCGATCCCGTCTACACCCCTCAGATCCTTGATATCCTGAGGGACAAAGGCGTGCCCGCAACGTTTTTCTTGGTGGGGAAAAATGCTCTAAAGTACCCTGAGACAGTTCTTAGGACAATGGAAGAAGGACACTCTATCGGCAACCACACCTACTCTCACCGAAGCCTGATCCCTCTGTCCAATACAGGGGTCTACAATGAAATCATGCAGGCGGAAGAAGCAATAACGCAAATCACCGGCCAAAAACCTACCCTGTTTCGCCCACCCAGGGGTGTATGTACCGAATACACCCGCAGTCTCTTGCGCGAGCAGCGCTACACGCTTGTGCTGTGGGATGTATCTTCCCACGATTGGGAGGAGATAAGATACACGGATATCGTTAACAATGTAATGAGGAATGTAAGGCGGGGCTCCATCATTCTCTTTCACGATAGCGGCGACCTGGTAAAGGCATATGGCGGTAACCGAAATAATACTGTGAGGGCACTGCCCATTATCATCGATCGACTTCGGGATCAAGGTTACGAGTTCCTCACCATTGATGAGATGCTGGTGCTATCCGGTCTGTCAGAAACGGAGGACGGCGGTTATTATGAGGATTACTAAATGCAAAGACCAGCATCTTCTCCGCGTAACGGAGATATTCCAGCTGGCCTTCAAAGAATCCATTGATTTTTTTGCCCCCGGTAATCCCCGCATCGGGGCAGTCCTCCTCGACATCTTCTCGCTGCTGGCCCAAACCTTCGGCGAAGGCTTCTTAGTGTTAGAAGATGAGGCAGGCCAAGTCCAAGGCTATATCGTGGCTGCGGAGAATGTGAAGCGTCTCTGGAGATATGCCTTTCGCTCAGGGCTGCTCTGTAGGTGGCTGGGCAATTGGATGGGCGGGCAGTACGGCATCGGCCTCACCACCGCCGCCCGTATCCTCCTGAACAAGCTCTGCTATCTCCGCTTTGAAGCCGCCAGCGGCAGCGCGGCCCAGATCCTCTCTGTGGCGGTGGATCCTGCGGCCCAGGGCAAAGGCTATGGCCGTGCCCTGGTCGAAGCAGGACTGAAGCACCTTAAGGCCACTGGGGCAAAGAGGGTAAAGCTGGAGGTGCGTCCGAACAATGCGGCAGCTGTAAACCTCTACACCCACTTTGGCTTCGCTCCCATGGGTAAAGCCAGGGATCTTCAGGGTGAGTGGCTTGTTATGCAAGCACACCTTTAGCTAATACCCACCGGTTGTTGTTAAACTTGACATCTTTCATCTTTAGGTTTAGTATGAACTAAAATCAGGTGGAAAAGGAAGGTTGTGACATGGCGCATACTCCTAGCCGTGAAGAGGCCTACAAACTCCTTGCACGTTACAATAAGAATGACAGCCTGATTAAACATGCCCTGTCGGTGGAGGCGGTGATGCGTCACTTCGCCGAGGTTCTGGGTGAGCCCGATGTGGAAAAATGGGCTATTGTCGGTCTAGTGCACGACCTGGATTATGAGCAGTACCCGGAAGAACACTGCCAAAAGGTACGAGAGCTGCTGGAAAAAGAAGACTGGCCTGCGGACTACATACACGCCGTGGTTAGCCATGGCTGGGGCTTGTGTGCCGATGTGGAGCCGGAGCACAGGATGGAAAAGGTGCTCTACGCCATTGACGAGTTGACCGGCCTGATCACGGCAACAGTCTACATGCGCCCCAACAAGAGCATCCTAGACTTAGAAGTCAAGTCTGTGAAGAAGAAATTTAAGTCTAAGGGTTTTGCCGCCGGGGTTAACCGCGAGGTAATCCAAAAAGGAGCCGAAATGCTGGGAATGGATCTGGACTACTTGATCCAAGAGACCATTAAAGGCATGAAGAAGGTTGCCGCGGAAATCGGCCTCAAGGGCGATCTCTAGTCCCACCACTGAAGCCTCTCCTCTCTCAGGAGGGGCTATTTTGTTTTTTCATACTTCTGGCTAGTGACTTCCTATGATAGTATAGAGAATAGTATAGACAAATGTATGCAAGAAGATGACATGCCCTCAGCGGCGATGGAGGTAATGAGATGGCAAAGACTCTTTTGCAGGCCGAGGACATTAGTAAGGTCTACCAGACAGGAGGCGTAGCCGTTCACGCCTTGCGGGGTGTGTCTCTGGAGCTTAAGGAGGGTGAATTCTTGGTAATCGTGGGCCCAAGTGGGTCGGGCAAGAGCACCCTTCTCAACATCCTTGGGGGTATGGACCTGCCCACTGCCGGCAGAGTCTTGTACCGGGGAACGGACCTTACCCGCTATGATGAGGCTAAGCTGACTGCCTACCGGCGGCGCGAAGTAGGGTTTGTGTTTCAACACTACAACCTCATGTCCTCTCTCACGGCGCGCGAGAACGTAGAATTGGCAGCTGAGCTGGTAGCAGACCCCATGCCTACGGATGAGGTCTTGGAACGTGTAGGCCTGAGTGCGCGCACGAACCACTTCCCGGCACAAATGTCCGGCGGCGTGCAGCAGCGCGTGGCCATTGCCCGGGCGGTGGCGAAGAAACCAGGGTTGCTCCTTTGTGACGAACCTACCGGCGCACTGGACTATGAGACTGGAATCCAGATCCTATCCCTCCTTAGGGAGGTCAATGCTGACTACGGAACCACTGTAGCCATAATTACACACAACCTGGCCATTGCCGCTATGGGTGACCGGGTACTGCGTATGCGCAGCGGTCAGATTGTCGAGGTACGCGAGAATCCTGAGCCAGTTCCTGCGGAAAGGATTGTCTGGTAAGATGCGGATAAGAGTACTAGACAAACGTCTCCTTCGCACACTCAGTACAAATAAGCTGCAGTTTGGGGCTGTGACAACGGTTATATTTATCGGGCTCTTAATTCTTACCTCCCTCACCAACTCCAGCCTAAACTTAGCTTCGTCCCTGAATGAGTATTATTCTTCATGCAACTTCGCTGACCTGTTCGCGGAGTTTGATAATGTTCCGGTAAGTAGCATACAAGAGCTGGCTGACTTTCCCGAGGTAAGGGACGTTCAACCCCGCATCGTAACAGATGTCCGCGCTGACGTAGGGCGGGATGTCAACCCTACCCTGCGTCTGGTCAGCATTGTGGCAGACCAGACAATGAATCAACTCCACCTTCAGGACGGCCGCCTACCTGACAATCCCGGTGAACGCGGGATTGCCCTGCTATCGAAGTTTGTCGCAGCCAATGGCCTGCAAGTGGGAGACAGCATTGACCTTATCATTCGCGGCGAGACCTTCCCGCTTACGATCACAGCCGTAGTTGACAGCCCGGAGTTTATTTATGCCATTAAGGACCTGAAAAGCATGCTGCCGGACGATCTCAATTTTGGCATTGGTTTTGTCAATATGCCGCTGTTGCAGGAACTCTTAAACCTGTCCGGACAGGCCAACAGCGCCACTATTCTTCTAGAGCCAGGCGCCTCGCCGGAAGATACCCGGGACGAAATCGAAAAAGAATTTAAGGGCCGCGGGCTAAAATCCATCATTACCCGCGATGACCAGGTAAGCCACGCGTTTATTTCTCAGGAATTGGAACAATTGGATAACGTGTCTACCGCTGTCCCTGTCATGTTTCTGGGCATCGCCGCCCTGGTGATCTTTATGATCATCGCCCGCATGGTGGAGGGAGATCGTACAACCATCGGTATCCTTAAGGCCATGGGCTATGGTAATGGCGAAATTCTATCCCACTATGTTAAGCTGGCACTACTCATCGGGCTGATCGGAAGCGTAGCCGGTATAGCTGCGGGGTTCATGCTGGCAGGCTCCATGTCACGCCTGTACCTTATGTACTTCAACCTTCCCCTGTTTGAAACCCGTGTTTACTACCGCTTCTTGTTCCTGGGACTATTCCTGACACTCCTGGTTTGCGGCGGAACCGGTTTCGCCGCAGCCCGGGGGGTGCTGGCCATTGTCCCGGCGGAAGCCATGCGTCCGCCTGCGCCAACAGCGGGTAGAAAAAATCTCATGGAGACGTGGCTCCCCGGCCTGTGGCAGCGGCTGAGTTTTAGCTGGAAGCTGGTGCTAAGAAGCCTTTTCCGCGGCAAACGCCGCTTCGCCCTGGCCTTTGCCGGCGTCGCCCTCACTTACGGGGTTATTCTCCTCTCTTTGTACTTCTTCAGCTTCTTTGACTTGATTTTCGTAGGACAGTTCGACAAGATGGAACGCTATGACTACGCAATCTCGTTTGAGCGGCCAGTGAGCCCCGCCGTCCTGCCGGAGATTCGATCCTTGGCCAGGATCAGCACGGTAGAGCCCTTCACAGAGTACCCTTTCCAGATCTAGAATGGCTGGCGAAAGGAGAACATTGTTGCCCGGGCATTGCCTCGGGATACTGAACTGTATTACTTTGAGGATCCCGACGGCTACCCCGTGCCCCTGCCCGCTTCCGGTATCATCCTGTCTCAGCAAATAGCCCAGTCCCTGGGAGTACAACCAGGCGATACAGTGGAGCTCTCTTCTTACGCTACTAAGGGAAAAGAACACTCGGTGGTACTGCGGGGAGTAATAACCATGTACGTAGGGTCGGGGATGTACATGTCTCTGGAGCAGATGGAACGCTTGACCGGTGAAGCTGGTACTTACACCGGAGTAATACTCAATTCCTCTGACAATATAAAGGGGATTTTTCAGGGCTTTGGCAACGTAGCATCCGTTTACTCCAATACAGACCTGATTGAAATGTATTCCGAGTTCTTGGGCATGATGATCGCTTCAATATCTGTAATGGTGCTCTTGGGTGGCCTCCTGGGCTTTGCCATCCTCTTTAACACCACATCGGTCAGCATTTCAGAACGCATGCGCGAGTTCTCATCGCTCCGAGTCCTTGGCTTCTCGCAGCAGGAGGTATTCACTCTAGTTGTGCGCGAAAATCTGATTGCACTCTTCCCGGGGCTCTGGGCTGGTATCCCGTTGGGACGGGCTATGGCGGCCGCCATAGCCGACACTCTAGCTTCCAGCGAACTCTTTTACCTGCCGGTTCTGATACCGCTCAGTTCCTATCTTTATACTGCAATCCTAGTCTTGCTTTTCTGGGCGGTGGCCATGGCGGCCGTATGGTTCAGGGTGCGCAGGGTCAATTTCCTGGAGGCTTTGTCCGTCCGACTCACCTAAAGGGGGATGAATGATGAAAAGGGAAAAAAAGGTCCTTGCAGCTGCTATCCTGGCAATAGTGGCTATAGCAGCAGCGTTTCTCAGCCGCAGCCAAGGTCTGGAGGTAGAAACGGTTGCTGTAGCGGAACAGGAAATTACGCGCACAGTACTGGCCTCCGGGTATTTTGACGCAGGGGAGGAAAGAGAGATCGTTGCTCGTTACCCCCTGGTGTTGAGTGAGATACTGGTGGAAGCAGGGGACACAGTGGAAAAAGGCCAGGTCCTAGCCCGCGCCGACAGTTCGGCGCTAGAAGTGGAAAAACGCACCCTGGAGGCCGAGCTTTCCAGCCTTAAGGCCCAGCTGGCTGCCTCGGAAACCAATCTACCGCTCCAGCGTAGCCAGGCTGAAACCGCTGCTGCCGCTGCCCAGGAAACACTCGCTCAAGCTGAGCGCGAAGAAGCTGCCCTGGCGGAACTATTTCGCTCCGGAGCTGTTCCCGAGCTGGAATATCGCCGAGCCCAGTCCCAACTTGCTGCCGCCCAGGCCCAGCTGCAGCAGGCTCAGGCCGGCTTGGCAGAGGTAAAATCGGCCCAAAACCTGCTCGCCCAACAGCGGAGCCAGATAGACGCTCTTAGTGCCCGGCTCAGTTTACTGGAGGAACAGCTTTCTTATCACCAGGTGAGCGCAGGAGTAGCAGGTAGGGTGGCCGAGGTGTACGTTAAGGAAGGTGCTGTGGTAGGCGCCGGCACCCCTCTTTTTCTCCTTCACTCTGCTGAACTCATGATTGAGGCGGAGGTCCTGGCCCAGGACGCACCGGAGCTGAAGGTGGGACAGCGGGTGATCATCTCCGGCACGGTCCTCAAAGAGCGCGAATTGGTCGGGTCCTTGGCCAAGATTCATCCACGGGCCGTGGAAAAGCTCTCCGAACTGGGGGTCACCCAACGACGCGTTCCAGTTGAGATTAATCTAGAAGAGACACCGGATAGTATCCGTCCCGGCTATCCGGTGGATGTTGAGATCGTCACAGCGGAAACCAAGGCCCCTGCCGTGCCGAAAGAAGCAGTGTTTCAATTGCAGGGGAAGGACCATGTCTTTAAGATACTGAACGGCAAAGCTGCGCTGGCTCCAGTTGAAACCGGTCTGGAAGGCGAGGACCTAGTAGAGATTCGCTCTGGCCTCGCAGTGGGCGATCTGGTAATCAACAACCCGCCCAAGGAACTGGCCGAGGGAACAAGGATAAGGTAGGATCACAAGGCTTTGCGTCTAGTTACCAAAACAGTTAACCCCGGCTGTTACTCAGCCGGGGTAACTTGTCACTGGGCGGTGAACCACCTGGTTTCTACCATGATCTTGTTCACACGGGGAAAAACGCCTTCGGAGAACTCCTGCGGCATGTGGGTCGTGACCTGCAGTACCCGGTCACCGCGGCTGCCGAACCCCACATAGCCGATGTAAGTAGTATCACCATCTTCTTTAACAAAACGCAGCTGATCTTTAGCCCAAGGGTAGACACTGGAGTACTCATAGTGCTCTTTAACGTCCGCGCCTACCTTGGTTAGCGCCTCTTTCGTTTTGGCGACAGCTTCCTCCTGAGTCACGCCCTCAGGCAACAGCAGGTAGGAAAGGTAAACGTCCTCTCTCTTATTTCCGAGAAAATTGGTCATAAATACTGCCGCGTCACCTTCCGCAGAGCTGACTGTATCAGCAATCATGTCGGCAGGAACGTAAGTGAAAAAACCCATGTTATCGACCTGAAAAAGGATAAGATCAAATTCCTCGTCTGTTCCTTCCAACTGAATAGTGTCTTTCTTTGTCTCTGGCAGCTTTACATCCAGAGAGCCAACGTCCGCGCCCGGAAAAGGCCCTTCCTGCGGTCCTGACCCTACCTGGGGCTCCTCAGAAGGCGCCGGGGTAGTAGTGGTACAGCCAGCAGTCAGCATTAGTGTCAGTAGACCAAGAATTAATATGGAAACCAAGACTTGTCTCTTGCGCAACTTAACTACTCCTTCTTCTCCTGAGTTTCGACCTAGTGAGCAGTGCCCCTGCCACTGTCATAATCTATTAGACGAACAACTTCACCAAAAAGTTCCCCCCGGGTACACAAGGAGGTTAAGGTCAGGTTAGCGAATTGGGTCTAGGTAGGGTTGGAAGTACCATGACTCATAGGAGGTATGGATAGCCGTGCCTGAATCTAAACTGCGCAGCCGGGTACTCATGGACGGCATTACGGGGGCTTATCCACGTGCCATTTACCGCTCCGTTGGCTTTACCGACGAAGACCTGAAAAAGCCGCAGATTGCCATTGTCAATTCCTGGAGCGAGGCCAACCCCGGCCACATGCACCTTAGAGAGCTGGCCCGTTACGTTAAAGAGGGAGTTTGGGCCGCCGGGGGCATGCCTATTGAGTTCAATGTCATTGCCCCCTGTGATGGTGTCTCCCAAGGGGCAGGCATGCACTACATCCTGCCCAGCCGGGATATTATCGCCGCCTCGATAGAGCTTATGGTCCAGGCCCACATGTTCGATGGTATGGTGATGCTTTGCTCCTGCGACAAGATTGTACCGGGTATGCTCATGGCCGCCGCCACCTTGGATATCCCAACTATCTTTGTCCAGGGAGGTCCCATGCTGGCACGAGACTACCAAGGCCAGAAGATGGTGATGTCCGATATCAAAGAAGCCATGGGCCGTTTTACAGCCGGAGAGATCAACGAAAAAGAGTTCTACGACATTGAGGCCAACACCAACCGCAGCTGCGGGGCCTGCGGCATGATGGGCACAGCCAACACCATGAGCTGTTTGGTAGAAGCATTGGGCCTCTCCCTTCCAGGCGGGGGTACCATCCCAGCTGTGGAAGCAAGGAGACTGCGCCTGGCGCGGGAATCCGGTCGCCGCGCAGTAGAACTGGTGTGGACAGGTGTTACCGCACGCCAGATGATCAACCAACAGGGCTTGATCAATGCTATTAGAGTCACTATGGCCATGGGAGGTTCTTCTAACACCGTCCTGCACCTCCCGGCCATTGCCCGCCAGATAGGCTGGGAGATGCCCCTGACAGGCTTTGATGACCTGAGCCGTACCACCCCGCTCCTCGCCAAGTTCAAGCCCGCGTCACCTTTTACTCTAGAAGACTTTGACGCAGCCGGCGGGGTTATGGCGCTGATGAAAGAGCTCACCCCGCTTTTGGAGCTCGATCTTCCCACGGTGAGCGGCCTGACCCTAAAGGAACAAGTAGCCTCAGCCCAAGTCAAGCGGCATGACATTATTCGCCCCTTGAGAGATCCTCTTGCTGCGGAGGGCGGGCTGGCCGTACTCCACGGCAACCTGGCTCCAGGTGGCGCTGTAGTGAAACAAAGCGGTGTGACAGAGAAGCTGCTGGTACACCGGGGGCCCGCCCGGGTTGCCAATTCGGAAGAAGAGGTCAAGGACCTGCTGTTAAGTGGGCAGGTACAGCCCGGGGACGTGCTTGTCATCAAATACGAAGGCCCCCAGGGCGGACCCGGGATGCGGGAGATGAGCATCCCTGCTGCCATCTTGGTGGGCATGGGGCTGGGTGATTCAGTGGCTATGATCACCGACGGCCGCTACTCCGGTGCCACGCGCGGCCCTTGTATCGGCTATGTTACCCCAGAGGCCTCCCAGGGTGGACCTATAGCGGTGGTACAGGACGGGGATATGATTCGTATCGCCATCCCTAATCGCCGCTTGGAAATCGAATTGAGTAATGAAGAACTGGCCCAGCGACTGCAAACGTGGAGGCCGCCCGAGAGCAAAATAAAACGCGGCTTTATGAGCCGCTACAGCAGTATCGTGCACTCAGTAGAAGAGGGTGCCTGCCTCTGGAAAAGTTAAGAAAGTGGGCCGGGTACCGTATGGTGCCCGGCCTTTTTTACCAGTGTCCGTGACACAATAGCCGCTCCACCCCGGCCGCAACCAGGGTGCTGCTGATGTTGGCCAGGACAAGTATCCAGCCCAGCCGTCTGGTATCATCTACCAGCCGTCTGAGGACAAAATAGACGGCCGGAAGCTCCACCACAGCCGTCATTATTAAGGAATAAGTACCCACCGTATAATAGGGTGCATCGAGAGCCTTACAAACACAGCGAAACTTATGCCAACAAGCCAGCATCCGCAGCCCATACGGAAAAAGATGTGAAACTGCATTCGCCAGCAGTACGACAACAAATGACTTCCTTGCATCTAACACCCTGGCAAACCTGGTGACAACCCCCGCTTCCATCAGTGCGATCAACGCTAAAATGAGAAGTAGAACGTCACATGGACGTACCGTCAGCCACTGCCATGAAGAATTAGCATGAACAGTTGGAGAGGGAGTAAAAAAAACCACCAAGATCACAAAGATGATAAATAAGGCCCTTCTCATAGTCTTCTCCCCTTAAAGCATCCCTCTCACAGTCGCTACACTAGGCCCTACTTTAATTCTAATTGTCCCTCGGTCCGAAT
>JAAYHG010000230.1 GCA_012735455.1 Bacillota bacterium | reverse complement strand
CCTTTCCGTGAGATAGCGCTCCACCACCGGCCACGGTTAACCGGCGGTGACAGTCCTGAACCTATTCGATTCAGGCCCAGCAGGAAGGCCGAAGCTGCCCACCCACTTCGGCGGTTGCCCCTTTCACCCGTCTTCGTAGCTGCCCTGCTCCAACGGGCTACTCCTGGCTACCGCGACCTCTACCTCACCTCGCACTAGAGATGAGGTGATAAAGTTTGCGGTTATCATAACACGCCGGGAGCAAAGTTGTCAACGCAAGGAGCCCTTAGGCACTGGCGCTCATAAGGATGCTCCAGCGGCCACACCGATCCCCCCAACAGGCCACAATCTTACCCTCGGCTGTAATTTCCACCACCTCGCACTGATTAGAACAGCTGGTGCATGAACGACTTTTGGCTTTGAAATGCCAACGGCTAACATCGAAACCCCGAAAGCGCGTTTTCCTCCCATCTGCAACAGCCTTTTGGGCCAGCAGCGCAGCCCCCACCGCCCCCATCACATCATAGAGTTTCGGTATCGTGATCGTGGTACCCAAAGCAGACTCAAAGGCCTGTCTCATGCCGGCGTTGGCAGCCACACCTCCCTGAAACAAGACGGGACTCCTAATTTCCTTACCCTTGGCCACATTGTTCAGGTAGTTTCGCACCAGGGCTTCGCATAACCCGGCCACAATATCCTCTACCTTGTAGCCCAACTGCTGCTTATGGATCATGTCTGACTCGGCAAAGACTGCGCAGCGTCCGGCAATCCGCACACGGTTCTCAGATTGTTCTGCCAGAGAGCCAAATTCCTCAATGGGAAGTCCCAACCGAGCCGCTTGGCGATCCAAAAAAGAACCAGTACCTGCAGCACAGACAGTGTTCATGGCAAAATCCGTTACAACACCCTGGCGTAGGATAATGATCTTTGAATCCTGTCCTCCAATCTCAAGAACGGTACAGACATCAGGTACCTCTCTTAAGGCTGCCACTGCATGGGCAGTGATCTCATTCTTCACTGTATCGGCCCCTACCATTGCCCCCGCTAATTGCCGCCCGCTGCCGGTAGTCCCAACACCTGCCACCTTGACATCAGGCCCGATCCCTGCCTGTAGTCTTGCCAATCCCTCCTGTACCGCGCGAATAGGATCACCCTGGGTGCGCAGGTAGATGCTTGTAAGAACTTCACCTTTCTCGTCCATTAGAACCAAATTGGTACTAACTGAACCAACATCAATACCAAGGTACGAACGCACTATGCCCGCCTCCTGCAGTCATCTCTTTCCACCCGGTCCTTGCGCCGTGCCAACAAGAGGTCACAAAAAGCCTCAAGCCGTGTTCGGATTCCCACCTCACTGGCATGTTCATCCAGCATGAAGGTAAGAACCGGTATATTGTAATCTTGGCTAACCTTAGGCAAAATACTCTCCGCCACAATCTCCGGCATGCAAGTGAGGGGTGCCAACTGAATTACACCGTCGAATCCGGCTCGTGCATACTCGATAGTCATGCTAATGCTCTCTATTCCGTGTCCGCCTACGAAGTGACCCAGGTATGGTGCCGCCAGGCGGTAGTGTTTCTTGTCATCGCGCAGGTGAATAGCATTTAAAACTAAATTGGTCCGCACCCAATCGCTTAAGTAGATGGAACGTGTCACCTCAACTCCCATCTCACCTAGAACGCGTTCAGTCTCTAAGTTAACAGCCGGTTCCAGTACCGTATAAATCTCACCAACTATCCCAACCTTAAGGGGCTGTTCACCATCCGTACGCCGCGGTACACCCCGAAGCAAGTTACGCCCGTGGTCTGCCGCCGCCTGAAGCGCTCTGCT
>JAAYHG010000229.1 GCA_012735455.1 Bacillota bacterium | reverse complement strand
GGCCATGTCCTCATACACTGCCACCTCAGCTCGAATAAATCCGCGCTCGATGTCCGAATGTATCTTGCCTGCCGCCTGTTTCGCTGTAGTTCCCTGACGAATGGTCCAGGCTTTCACCTCATCGCTACCAACGGTGAAGTAAGAGATTAGATCCAGATAGGCGTAGGCAACTTGGGCCAGGCGAGTCACGCCCGGTTCGCTCACTCCCAGATCAGCCAAGAACACCTCCCGCTCCTCCAGCGGTAACCGCTCTATCTCTTCCTCTAGCTGAGCACAGACTACCAACACGGGAAGTTTACGCTCCTTAGCATAGCTCTCGAGCTCTCTTTGCCCCCGTGCCGCATTATTTTTTAGTCCCTCTTCACTGGTATTTAGAACAACCAGCAGCGGTTTATCCGTGTACAAACCATAGTTCTTGAGGGGTAAACGTTCATCTTCGCTGAGGCCCAGGGAGACCACAGGCTGCTCGTTTTCTAAGGCTTCTTTCGCCTGGCGGAGCACTTCTTCCTCACCAGGTATCCCTGTCCCTGCCTTTTTCCCTTTTGCCAAGCGCTCTAAGCGTTTTTCCACCACTGCCAGGTCACTAAGGATAAGCTCGGCCATGAGATCCTTAAGATCCCGTAATGGATTCGGCGCATCCGCTAGGCCAACCGCCGGATTATAGAACCCACGTAAAATGGCAACTAGAGCATCTGCATCCCTGAGTGGACCAGCGAACTCGCTGGCCCCACCACCTGGCGTCAGGCCAGGAATGTCCAATACCTGAATCTGCGCGTAGGTAGTCACTCTGGGCTGAAAAAGACCGCTGAGGAAATCCACCCGCTTATCCGGTACTCGGGCAACACCAACGTGACTCCCCCTGGCCCCGGCAAAACTAGACGTGGCTGCCTCTGCCCCGGTGAGAAGGTTGAAAAAAGTTGTCTTCCCCGCCAGTGGCAGCCCCACGAGACCTATCTTCATGCTGTTCCTCCTTGGATAAGACCACTTCTTGCTAATCATTATACCACAGGAGTTTCCACCTGCCACCCCTTGACCTTCGAGCGTCCGTAGGCTAAGCTTCTAAAGGAGATAAGCGAGGGAGGTTTGCTAGAATGAAAATCATCGCCTATCCCCCCTACGATGCCCTCCTGGGAGAAAAAGAACTCAACCTCGAACTCAAGGGTGTCACCTTGTGGGACTTGCTGCAGGCCCTAGCTGCAAAATATCCCGCTTTTGCGCAAGAACTACCGGAGGAAAGCACAGACGAAGCTCTGCGTAGCCGCCTTTTGCCCTTAGGGCCTGGACGCGTCTACTCAGTGGCGGATGTTCTCGGCAACAACGATATAGTCAAACTCTTCCCTCCTGTTTCCGGAGGCTAAAATTAACAAGAGCTATATCTTAACCAAGAATCGCACATCCGGCTTGTTATTTTTGTAACAAATGTTATAAGTAAGAAGTGAAAGAACCCCAAGAAAAGAGGTTATCTCCTTTTTTAACCCTGCTATCAAAACCCTCGGCGTGTCAATTTGTGTCAATAAAGGGGGGGTAAAGTAAGACCCTAGTTCGGCATGCCTTGACTAAATTCTGTTTTTGTGTGATAATATGGAGAATATAAGGG
>JAAYHG010000228.1 GCA_012735455.1 Bacillota bacterium | reverse complement strand
GTCTTAGACCCAAGGCGACGCAGGAAAAAGATAGCACGGTCGCGGCACCACGGGGAGTTGGGGTCCAGTGGCCCGAATTAATATTTCTGGGACAGGCTTTATTGCCGTACTAGGTGGCAAGCGGACCTCAGGGGATTTACTTAGTAGACCAGCATGCTGCCCACGAACGCATATTATTTGAAAAGCTAGCGCGCGATTTCAGGGAAGGCACATTTTCCGTGCAGTATCTCTTAGTACCGCAGACACTAATAGTAACAGAGCCTGAGCTGGCTATTTGGCGGACCAACAAGGACCTGTGGTCAAAGTTTGGACTGGAGCTAGAGGAATTCGGTGATGATACCTTGGTCTTGCGTACAATACCCGAGGTACTGCCTCCGGGGGATGCTATAGACTTGGTACGAGAGCTCCTGGACCAGGAGGAAGCTAGTTTTGTCTTGAAGGAGAGGCTGCACCAGTTGCAGTCTGCTGTAGCCTGCCATGCTGCTATTAAGGCAGGACAAACCATCACATCTACCGAGGCTGTTGCACTTCTAACAGAGCTGGCACAGTGTGAGCACCCGTACAACTGCCCGCACGGACGGCCGACACTAGTTTGTTTTACACGACGGGAACTGGAAAAACGCTTTCTAAGGCGGCTAAGCTAGAAAGGGGGCATGGACTTGCACCCTTTGTTGGTACTGCTAGGGCCAACTGCAGTGGGCAAGACAGCGGTGGCTATCAAGGTAGCCGAGCGCATGAGGGGTGAAATTATATCTGCTGATTCTATGCAGGTGTACCGACACCTGAATATCGGCACCGCAAAGCCAACCCTTGAAGAACAAGAGAGGGTTGTTCACCACCTGGTAGACGTAGTGGAGCCTTATGAGAACTTTAACGTAGCCCGCTTTCAGGCGGAGGTAAAACGCTTGGTGCCGGAGATTGTGGAGCGTGGTAAGCTACCAATTATGGTGGGTGGGACAGGCCTTTACATGAGCGCTGTAGTGGACAACTACGAATTTAGTCCGGGTGGCCCCAAGTACGAGTTGAGAACTGAACTGTTGCGCCGTGGCCGGCAGGAAGGGCCGGAAGCACTGTACGCGGAGCTGGAAAAGCTGGATCCAACCGCAGCGAGCCGTATACAGCCCACTGACCTAAGGCGGGTTATCCGTGCCCTGGAGGTGAAGTATTCAACGGGCCGTGAGCTATCCCGGCAGGGTAAGGGCCCGCCCCTGTATAGAGCTTTGCAGATAGGATTGACCATGGACCGTCAGAGGTTATATGCGGCCATCAACGCACGAGTCGACCAGATGGTGGCCCAGGGTCTTATTGATGAGACGCGTTGGCTTCTGGCGCAAGATTATCCACGAGATGTTCCAGCATTTCAAGCACTTGGCTATAAGGAGATAGTTCCTTACTTAGAAGGCAGGGCTACGTTGACAGAGGTAATTGAGACTCTTAAGCGCGAAACAAGACGTTTTGCCAAGCGACAGCTCACCTGGTTCAGACGTGACAAGCGCATCATCTGGTTTGACCGGGGTGATTATTCCAATGAAGAGAGTTTAGCTGCAGAAATTGCCCGGCTGGCAGAAGGAGAATTTCTGACGGATCACGAATAGGGTAGTGAAGACAGAGAGAGAAAGCGGAGGCGATGAGTATGACGAGGCCGCTGCCCAACCTGCAGGACACATTTCTGAATCAAATTAGAAAAGAGAATGTGCCTAGCACAGTCTACCTAGTCAATGGTTTTCAGATTCGAGGGTTGGTGCGAGGGTTTGATAACTTTACCGTAGTACTGGAATCAGACGGCAAGCAGATGCTTATTTATAAACATGCAATTTCAACCATAACCCCGTTGCGGCCAGTCAATTATAATCCTCAACTGGAGTGCACAGAGAAGTAAACGGGGTCTAGCGTGTATAGTGCCCCGCTAAGATGTGCGTCGCAGTAATGAGACTTCGCTTCACGCACCCAGGATACCGAAGGTTAGGATTACCCTTAAAACAAAAGACGGCAACTGGCAAGAATGCCAGAGGCCGTCTTTTTGGGTTGGGTAAGGTATAACGGCAGTCAGAACAACTTAAATTGCAGCAGACCTTAGATCGGCCTAACAAAGCTCAAATCTAGCGCTGGAGTCCTTGCGCTACGGCACGTTCCGGTGGCCGATAAGCAAGGAGGCGCATGGCGTTTAGGATTACAAGAATGACACTGGCTTCATGCACCAGCATACCGGAGGCTAGAACTACCGTTTGCCCAAGGACGCCGAATAAGAGGGCAACGACTACAATAATGGCAAATGCTACGTTCTGTTTAATATTGCCCAGTGTAGCACGGCTGAGAGTAATAGCATATGGTAGTTTGTCTAACCGATCGCCCATGAGCACTAAATCGGCTGTCTCTAAGGCCACATCGGTGCCAGCGGCTCCCATGGCTATACCGACATCGGCTGAAGCCAGTGCTGGCGCGTCATTAATGCCGTCGCCTACCATGGCCACTACTTTGCCGCCCTGGCGTAGTTTCTTAATCACGTTAACCTTATCCTCCGGTAACATCTCGGCATAGAACTCATCAAGACCAAGTTCGATAGCTATAGCCTCTGCTGTGCGAGCATTGTCACCGGTGAGCATAACCACTTTTCGAATACCAATCTTTCTAAGCTGGGATACCAAGTAGCGTGCCTCAATACGAGGTGTGTCGGCGAGGAAAAAAGCACCGATGACTTCTTGTCCTGCGGCTACCAGTACTGTAGTGCGTCCACGTGCTTCTTCCCCGTGCAATAATTTAAAAACCTCTTGGTCCATCATTATCCCTAATTCAGCCATGAGTTTCGGGGTTCCCTCTGCTACTTGTCGTCCCTCGACTTCAGCTGTCACGCCACGACCGGTTCGGACCTGAAACGCTGTGGCCTTAGGCAAAGCTCCTTTTTTTTCGGCCTCTGCTACCACTGGTTTGGCTAGTGTGTTTTTGGCAATCAAAAATTC
>JAAYHG010000227.1 GCA_012735455.1 Bacillota bacterium | reverse complement strand
GCTTGGCGTAGTTGTTCGCCGCTGACATTAGGCAGTCCCAAGTAGTTGTTAATGTGCGGGGCGCGATGGAGTTTAGGACTACAGAATTCAGAGCCCAAGATAACAAGATCCTTCTTACGAATGGCTGCGTTGACAGCAGCCGAGAGCCCTGCGGGGCCGCAGCCGATAATGGCGATATCGTATAGTGCTTTCTCGTTCAATGCCATCCCTCCTGTGCCATTTAGAATAGAACATGTGCTCCGGATTTGCAAGAGACTTCGTGATAATTGTTATAGTTTGTTACTGCTTGAGGAAAAGATGCGCGACACTGCTTGATAATCATTCTTGCAGGTGGTACAATAGATTGTGTAAATGCCGGAGTGGCGGAATAGGCAGACGCAAGGGACTTAAAATCCCTCGCACGGTAACGTGCGTACCGGTTCGACCCCGGTCTCCGGCACCATAAAAGCAGAATATCTAAATGCCACTGGCTAAGGGTCAGTGGCATTAGCCTTTGAAGAATCATACCTGAGGCTTGCGGTAGAGGGGGTAGGATGTGGTTACTCATATTGTGGGCTGTACATACTACTTGCCCGGCGCGGTAAATATCGGGATCTACCTGCACCCGGAAGGCGGTAGCACAGTTATTGATACTGGGCTAGATGATGGTAGCGCGCGGAAGCTGCTAAGAGCCCTCAAGGAGTTGGATGCGTTGCCGCTAGTGAACATCATAAATACTCATAGCCATGCCGATCATTGTGGCGGCAACGCGTTCTTGCAAAAGCGTACCCAGGCATCAATGTGGGCTACAGCGCTGGAAGCGGCAGTTATCGAAAATCCTTATTTTGAGCCTTTCTACCTTTTCGGGGGCGACCCTTTGCCCGCGCTCAGAAACAAGTTTCTGATGGCCGCGCCCTCACGGGTAGATTGCGTTCTTGAGGATGCAAGAGATGAGCTTGCGCCTTTGGAGCCAATCCTTTTGCCGGGGCATTCTCCAGGGCAGATTGGAGTTCTTACACCGGACGGGGTGTTCTTTTGTGCCGACGCTTTTTTTCCTAAGGACACCCTGGAGAAGTACTACCTGCCGTATTACGCGCAGGTAGAGGCAGCACTGGCTACATTAAAAAAGCTATCAACCATTTCGGCAACATACTATTTGCCCGGGCATGGTGAATTGACGACGGATATCAGTTCCCTACTGGTTGCTAATGAAGAGAGATTGCAGTCGGTTTCTCAGTATATTCTTTCTTTGCTGGCTGAACCTGCCAGCAGGGAGGAGCTTTTGGCGCGCATAATGCGTGATAAGGACATTCCACAAAACCCCAACCAATACTTTCTTACCTGTGCCGCTCTTTCTGCCCACCTAACTTACTTGATGAAGAATAATGCGGCTATGACCTCTTTTCAAAATGGCACCTTAATTTGGTCCCAGGCTTAGGTCAAGCGGATGGTTGAAGCTGATAACGAGGAGGTGCTTAAAATGGTAGAGTGGTGTGAGTTTGACTCACAAGTAGGGACGGTGTTTGCAGCCTCATCTGACCGGGGGTTGTGCCGACTCTCCTTTGGGAAGAAGGACACAAGGGACTTTGACTGGCTGGAGAAACATTTTAAGCGTCAGCCCATTTCTGCGGCCAAGATCCCAGTATCGTCAATTCTGCTCCAAGTACAAAAGGAGTTAGAGGAGTATCTGAACGGTATAAGGCGGGAGTTTTCGGTTACGTTGGATCTCAAGGGTACTCCCTTCCAGAGGGCGGTGTGGCGGGAACTGAGAAGGATCCCGGCAGGAGAAACTATTAGTTACGGTGCCTTGGCCGCCCGGGTGGGATATCCACGGGCAGCCCGGGCCGTAGGTGGAGCCATGCGTGCAAACCCTGTCCCCATCCTGGTGCCTTGTCACCGGGTGTTGCCTGCAGATGGGACAGTGGGAGACTATGGTGGCGGTAGTGAGCTCAAAGAGTTTCTGCTTCGGTTAGAGGGGGCCACATTTCGCCAGAGTTAAAGCGGGCCCAGCGGGGCCGCCCTTTGCTGGAGAGCTTGTTTGGTGGTGTTTTGTAAGGGTTTTCCTGTATCTGGCGAGGGGAGAGGTCTAGCTCTTCAACCTCTCCCTCTTGTACCTAGTCACCTTTATGACGGGTCTTGATGGCTGGGGTGTCGTCAGGTGAGTGTTTTCGGCGCCGCATCAGACATGCTCCTTTCTTGGCCACTACGGGAAATCGGCTCGCAAAGTAGTCTGTCGCAGCCGAGTGGTTGCTATGCCTTCGTAAAAGGGGCTAGTGGTCCTTTTACAGGCAGCAGCCCAAGAGGACCTGAGTAGGTAGGAGATATTGGTGAAGAGCAGCGATAACAAATGGTTTTTGAGTCGAATAAAACAGGCCATCCGCAGGTACCGGCTTTTGGTACCGGGCGATAGGGTGGCCATTGGTATGTCGGGCGGAAAGGACAGCATTTTTCTTCTGCATGTGCTGCTGTGGCTGCGGGAAACCTCATATCCTGAGCTGGAACTCTTCCCTGTGCACGTAGATCTTGGCTGGGACGAGGACTTATCCCCCCTCAGTGAGTATTGCGAACAGCACGGGGTGCCTCTAATCCAGGAAAGCACAGTTATCGGCGACATTGTCTTTAAGGTGCGACAGGATCCTAACCCGTGCTCTCTCTGTGCCCACCTGAGGCGGGGCGCCTTGAACAATGTTGCCTTGAAACTGGGCTGTAACAAGGTGGCGCTGGGTCACCATCTGGACGATGTGCTAACTACCTTTTTCTTGAACCTTGTTTATACTGGTCGATTTGGGACCTTTTGGCCCCGCACAGAGCTTAGCCATACCGGCCTTACTGTTATTCGCCCGTTGGTCTATGTACCAGAGGCAACCATAGGCTCAGTAGTTCAGCGCGAGAGACTTCCCTACCAATCAAGTTCTTGTCCTGTGGCGGGCCAGACCAAGCGTGGTGAGATGCGCGCGCTGGTTGCTGGACTTACAGCCAAATACCCCGAACTCTACCGGCGTTTCTTGTCGGCGTTGGAAAGCAGAACCCCACCAGATACCTGGGGTTTTATTAGGGACAGTGATGACCTCTAAACGCAAAGAGGCCCTTGAAGGGCCTCTTTGGCTACTTGATATCGATACTGTCCTTTGTTTCCGAGGAGCCTGCGGTGCGGGGTTTTTTTGCACTGGCTGACTTCTTATTAGATTCCTTCCCTTTTTTTTCGGCCACGATCTCACCTCCTGTGGAGGATATTATTGCCAGCAGTGCTGTTACTATACAATGAATTCGCTATGCATGTTATGCCTGTGGTGTTTCTGTTGGTGTATTGTGGTAAACTATATTTGTGAGTTTCCAGCAGGAGGGAAAAAAATGAAGAAGGAAGAAAGCGCAGGAAAGAAGCTGTTAGATTCGCTCAGCTTTGAGCCGAAATCGGCCTGGGACCGAATGGATAGTGACGAAAAACGCCAAGCGTTTGACTTGGCTGAGGGCTATAAAGCCTTCCTTACGGCAGCCAAGACAGAACGGGAAGCCAACACCTGGCTTTTGGCCGAGGCAGAAAAATTTGGCTTCCGACCTGCTGATCAGGTGTCTGGCCGCCTAAGTCCGGGGACACGGATTTGTTTTGACAACCGCGGCCGAAGTGCTGCTCTGGTGGTGGTGGGGCAGCAACCCCCCAGCCAAGGTTTCCGCTTAGTCGGCTCGCACATTGATTCACCGCGCCTTGACCTTAAGCCGCGCCCCTTATACGAAGATTCTGGCCTAGCGCTTCTTAAGACCCACTATTACGGCGGTATCAAGAAGTACCAGTGGCCTGTGTTGCCCCTGGCCCTTCACGGTGTAGTAGTGTTGGCCAGTGGTGAGAAGAGGCAGATCTGTATTGGTGAGGCGGCAGAGGATCCTGTTTTTTGCGTGACTGATCTCCTGCCTCATCTGGCCTACGACCAGATGGAGAAGAAGGCCAAGGAGGCCGTGAGCGGTGAGGCCCTTAATGTTGTTGTTGGGAATCTCCCCTATCCCGAGGAGGAGGGTGTCAAAGAAAGGGTTAAGCTTGCTATCTTGAAACTGCTTAAGGATACTTACGGCTTTAGCGAAGAGGACTTCATCAGTGCTGAGATCGAAGTAGTTCCCGCTGGGACGGCCAGGGACGTTGGTTTTGACCGCAGCATGATCGGGTCCTACGGCCAAGACGACAGGGTTTCTGCATACACTAGCTTGGCAGCGTTACTCAAGGTAAACCAACCGCAAAAAACTGCCATTTGCCTCTTTACCGATAAAGAGGAGGTAGGCAGCATGGGTAACACCGGCGCGCGCTCCCGTTTCCTCGAAAACGTTGTGGCCGAGCTGGTGTACCGAGAGGGTTATAACCCGGTGGACCTGGGTATACGCAAAGCCTTATCGCGTGCCGAAGCCATCTCAGCTGATGTCAATGCGGCCCTGGATCCGTCTTATCAAGAGGCAAGTGATAAACGCAACTCGGCACTCTTGGGCTATGGGCTCAATGTGACTAAATATACTGGTGGGCGTGGTAAGAGCGGTTCAAGCGAGGCCAGTGCTGAATTCACTGCGGCTATCCGTGACCTTCTCAACAGGCACAATATTCCCTGGCAGCCCGGGGAGCTTGGCAAGGTAGATGAGGGCGGTGGTGGAACTATAGCCCAGTTCTTGGCTGATTTGGGGATGGAGGTTATTGATGCCGGGGTTCCCGTTCTGAGCATGCATGCGCCCTTCGAGGTAACAAGCAAGGCCGACGTATATGCAGCTTACCGGGCTTACAAGGTGTTCTGGGAACCTGAAAAGTAAGCTAGTTTTCAATGCCTCGGCGGGCAGGAACACCCTTTTGGTAATAGTGCTTAATCTCGCGCATTTCCGTAACGAGATCTGCCGCTTCTATGAGCTCGTTTGGAGCTCCTCTGCCAGTGATCACCACTTCTACCGTTGGTGCTCGTTGAGCTAGGAGGTTTAGAACTCTATCAGTTCTTATCAACCCTAAGTTGAGCACGACATTAAGCTCGTCAAGAACAACCACGTCGTATGTACCCTTGGTTATGGCAACACGAGCCAGCTCGAGCCCCTGGTCTATGAGTTCAACGTAATCGGCCGGGGGTTCGCCTGGATCAAACACAACTAAGCCCTCGCCGAAGGAAGCGACGGTCTCGGGATCTATTTGATCACGGCGGGCGATGAAGTAGGGTTTGCCAAGAGAAACAACCCTAAGCTCAGGGCCCAAGTCAGCCAAGATCTTGTGTTCGCTGTAAGTGGGTTGCTTCATGAACTGCAGGAAAAGAACCTTCTTGCCAGCTCCCAAAGCGCGAATAGAGAGACCGATGGCGGCAGTGGTCTTGCCCTTGCCGTCCCCTGTGTAGATTTGCACGTAACCATTGTTATGGGTTGTGGTCACGTCGTGCACTCCTTTCCTCAAAGTGATTTGTTGTCGCTAGCGGTGAATGGCGAAATTCACTTCGGCGCTGAACAATGCAAATCCTGCTAGATGTAGCCGCACTAGCAAAAATGCCTGGGTAGGTATCCCAGGCGTTGTCAAGGATAAACTAGGCTTGGCTTCTGTTGGCAAAGGTGTCACAGTTCGTGCTTTGGCACTCGGTGGCCTCATTACCGGAGACAAAAATCTGATCGGCCACACAAAGGTCGCCATCTGCCCAATACTTACAGGTGTCAACGATACAAGTAACGGAAGGAGTAATCTGGACGCCGTCGCGGAAGACCCCGGTCAGCATGCCTGCCCAATTGACGTTATCCAGGGAGCCTAGCATGTTAGCCAAGCCGCGCCGGTGCGCAAAGGTTTTGCACTGGGTGTGTTCCTTGCTTTCTGCCATACGGCCTTCTTCTTCGTGCAGTATATCGATGTTGCCTGCAGAACAGAGATTGCCCGGCAGCCAATGGGTACAGGTATTTACTTCGCATTCCACTGTGGGACTGGGCACCTTCTCACCTCCCATCTTACCTTTAATCTAACCAAGCTCATGCCGCATAATTCTAGCTCCAGCCAAAAGAAAAACAGCGCCTGTACAGGCGCTGTTCTGGCAGTCTCGGCGATTAGAGCTTGATTATACCTATTCCGGCCAAGAATATGATGGCCACCAGGGCTGGGGAGACCCACTTCATCATAACGTTGCCCCAGACATTACCCAGACCGAACTGTATAGTGCCGTCGTTGCTGATTTCACGCAAGGCGTTCTTGACACCCCAAATCCACGCCACAAAGAGAGCGGTAAACATGCCGCCCAGGGGTAGAAGAACGTTGTTAGCAAACCAGTCGAGCTGGTCAAAGAAGACCTTGCCGGCAATTTGGAACCCGCTCCACACGCCCATGGAGAGAGACGC
>JAAYHG010000226.1 GCA_012735455.1 Bacillota bacterium | reverse complement strand
TAGGGAAAAAGAAGGACGCCCGGCAAATCGTTGCGGTTGCGGTGTTGTTAAACCTGGCTGGAATTGTTGTGGCCGGTGGTGTAGAACCCCAGGCGGACACTTTGAGTAAGGCGGAAGCCGAGGGTATTCCTATTCTTACTACCCCGCTCAGCAGTTTTGAGGTGGTTGGAAAGCTTTACAGTTTGGGTATAAAAGGCTGCCGGTAGCAATGTTAAGGTGGCTGAAGGCAGACCTTCATGTGCACACGGTGCTTTCCCCTTGCGCGGAACTGGAGATGGGTCCACGCGCAATTGTGCAGGCTGCCATGGCGAAAGGTTTAGGTCTTCTGGCCATTACCGATCACAACGCCTGGGCCAATGTAGCACCAGTGGTTGCGTTGGCGGCGCGCATGGGTATTGCTGTGTTGCCGGGGATGGAGGTACAGACCAAAGAAGAGGTTCACGTCCTCTGCTTTCTTCCAGGGCTGAAAGAGCTCCAAGAGGTGGGGAAAGAGATAGGGCGGCACCTGCCACCGCTAGAGAACCGCCCTGAGGTGTTTGGTGACCAGATTATCGTGGACGAAGAGGAGAATATCCTCTCCCTAGAAGACAAACTTTTGCTCTCGTCGGTGGACTTGACGTTGGAGCAGGTGGCTCAAATAACGCAGGCAGCTGGCGGTCTTATTATTCCAGCCCATGTGGACCGTCCCGCCTTCAGCCTGTTGTCCAACTTGGGGATGGATCCATCAGGGCTCAACGTGGCAGCCCTGGAGATCTCTGCCAGCCATGATCCTAAAATGGTGTGCCGTGAGTTTCCTGAGCTGGAGCACTACACCCTGGTAGCCTCTTCCGACGCCCACCGCTTGAGCGATTTTAAGACTCCTTTTGTTACCTTTTTTTATATCGCCGCCCCTACACTGGCAGAAATAGCTCTGGCCTGTGCTGGTCGGGACGGCCGGAAGGTGGTGATTGTCCCCGAAAGCAGATGATGTTCGGTGGTACCGCAAGAGTTCAAGAAGGAGGAACGCTGCATGAGTGGATGCGCCTGCGGCAACAGTGGTCCGCAGTACCCGGAGTTGGAAGAAATACTGGCTCGTTATGCCGGGCAAAGAGGCGCGCTGATTCCTGTCCTACAGGAGGTTCAGGCAGCCTACGGCTATATTTTTGAAGATGCCATTGTACGGATAGCGGAAGCGCTTGGCATTCCCGCCACGTCCGTTTACGGTGTGGCTACCTTTTATGCTCAGTTTCATCTCAAACCCCGTGGTCGCCATGTGGTGCGCGTATGTCAGGGAACAGCCTGTCACGTGCGTGGCGCTGCCAAAATCCTGGCTGCGGTGGAGAAGGAATTGGGTATTAAGCCTGGGGAAACCACTGAAGATCTGCGCTTCACAATAGAGCCTGTGGCCTGCCTTGGTTGCTGTGGGCTGGCTCCGGTGATGATGGTGAACGATGATACCCACGGCCGTCTGACCCCAGATAAGGTGGCGGAGATTTTGGCCGCCTATGAGTAAGGTCCGGCGCCATGGAAGAGCTGGCACTCCATCTTTTGGATCTAGCTCAAAATTCGCTCGCTGCTGGTGCTAGCGATCTTAGTATCTGGGTTAGAGAAGACAAGAAAAACGACTGTTTAACTATCGGTTTAGCTGATAATGGATGCGGTATGGAACCTGAGTTCGTTCAAAGGGTTACCGATCCCTTTACCACCACCCGTACCACGCGCCGTGTAGGCCTGGGTCTGCCGCTTTTGGCCATGAACGCGCGGCTTTGCGATGGGGATCTCAAGATAGAGTCTGAGCCGGGAAAAGGTACTAGGATTGAAGCCACGTTTAGGCTTAACCATTGGGATCGGCCTCCGCTGGGTAACATACCAGCTACTTTAGTCACCATCCTGGCCGGAGCACCCGAGTGCAACCTAAGCTACAGCCATTCTGTTGATGGCCGGGAGTTTAGCTTCAGTGCCGGTGAGGTGCGGAAAGAACTGGGAGAGATACCGCTTACGAACCCAAAGGTTTTGATCTTTCTGCAGGACTACCTGCAGGAAGCGCTCACCAACCTATACGGAGGTGCAATAGATGGTGATAAAAAACCTGGATGACCTTCGGCGTCTGCGCGAAGAAACAAAGCAGGAACTCGAAGGTCGTCACGGTGGCGAGACGCAGATCATTGTTGGGATGGGGACCTGTGGTATCGCCGCTGGCGCCCGGGAGGTAATGACAGCCATCCTTTCGGAATTGGCCAAACGCAACCTTAGGGTCACTGTGTTGCAAACCGGCTGCATCGGAATGTGCCAGAGAGAACCGTTGGTGGATGTGGTGCGACCTGGAGAAAAACGAATCACCTACGGTAATGTGAAGCCGGGGGACGTGCCGCGAATTATTAGTGAACACGTGGTAAATGGCCGGATAGTAGAAGAATTAGTGGTCGGCAAAATTGGTTAAGCGAGTACCAGAAAGGTACTAGGGCAAAAGGAGGTTTAGGTTATGCAGCTGTTCCGGGCCCACGTTCTGGTCTGCGGCGGTACCGGTTGTACCTCAGGCGGATCGCAGGAGATTAGGGCCAGGTTGGAAAGGGAGATCCAAGCTAATAACTTAGAAAACGAAGTGAAATTGGTGATCACAGGGTGCCACGGCCTATGTGAGATGGGGCCGCTGGTGATTGTCTACCCTGAGGGCACCATGTATACCCACGTTCAACCTGATGATGCCGCGGAGATTGTCAGTGAGCACCTCCTCAAGGGACGTATTGTGCAGCGCCTGCTGTACAAGGAGCCCATGACCGAGGAGCAGGTGCCCCACTACGGCGATCTGCCCTTTTATAAGAAACAACACCGTGTAGTACTTTCCAACTGTGGTTACATTAACCCGGAGGTCCTGGAGGAGTATATCGCCCGCGATGGCTATGCCGCGTTGGCAAAATGTCTTGGCGAGATGACACCAGAAGAAGTCATTGAAGAGGTGAAGAAATCAGGGCTACGGGGTCGTGGTGGCGCAGGTTTCCCCACTGGGCTCAAGTGGAGTTTCTGCCGCAATGCACCAGGGGAACCAAAGTATGTCGTTTGTAACGCCGACGAGGGTGACCCTGGAGCTTTCATGGACCGGAGCGTGCTTGAAGGCGATCCGCACCGCCTGATCGAGGGCATGCTCATCGGCGCTTACGCCATCGGTGCCAGCGAGGGCTACATTTATTGCCGGGCTGAGTATCCGCTGGCAGTAAAACGGCTTAAGCTGGCCATGAAACAGGCAGAAGAGGCAGGTCTCCTGGGAGACAACATCCTGGGTACGGACTTCTCCTTCCATTTGCACTTGAAAGAGGGTGCAGGGGCCTTTGTCTGCGGCGAGGAAACGGCACTCATGGCTTCCATCATGGGCGAGCGCGGCATGCCGCGGCCACGGCCACCCTTCCCTGCGAACTCAGGTCTCTGGGGCAAACCCACCAACATCAATAATGTGGAAACCTGGGCCAATATACCGGACATTATCCGGCGGGGCGGCGAGTGGTTTGCCTCCATGGGGACAGAAAAGAGCAAGGGAACCAAGGTCTTTGCCCTTACTGGCAAGGTCCAAAACACCGGCTTAGTGGAAGTACCCATGGGTATCACCCTGCGGGAGATTATTTTCGAGATTGGCGGCGGCGTTCCCAATGGCAAGAAATTCAAGGCTGTTCAGATCGGTGGGCCTTCGGGCGGCTGCTTGCCGGAGAGCCAACTCGACCTTTCGGTAGATTATGAGTCGTTGACGGCAGCAGGGGCAATTGTTGGTTCAGGCGGCCTCGTTGTCATGGATGAGGATACCTGTATAGTTGACGTGGCGCGTTTCTTCCTCAGCTTTACCCGTGCTGAGTCGTGCGGTAAGTGTACTCCGTGCCGCGAAGGCATTAAACGTATGCTGGAGGTCCTGGACCGGATTGCCAACGGCGAAGGTAAGATGGAGGATCTGGAACTCCTGGAGCGGACCGCCTTGGTGATCAAGAATACCGCTCTCTGTGGTCTAGGGCAGACCGCGCCTAACCCCATTCTTTCCACCTTGCGGTACTTCCGAGACGAGTATGTGGCCCACATACAGGATAAGAAGTGTCCAGCTGGCGTCTGCACAAACCTACTCACTTACAGCATCCAGCCGGAGCTTTGCCGCGGCTGTACGGCCTGCGCCAAGGTGTGCCCGGTAGGTGCCATCAGTGGTGAGATCAAGAAGCCCCACGTCATTGATACCGAAAAATGTATCAAGTGCGGGGCCTGCATGGAGAAATGCCGCTTTGGTGCCATTACCCTGGGATAGGGTCCCAACGCGGAGTGTCGCTTAGTCCTTCGGACATTGGCGTGGCCGAACAAAGCCAGAGAAGGAGTATGAGGTATGGAATATATTACCTTAACCGTTGATGGTCAAACGGTGCAGGTGGAGAAAGGGAAAACAGTGCTCGATGCCATACAGGCTGCCGGTATTAAAGTACCTACCCTCTGCTATCACCCCGAACTAAGGCCGGAAGGTGCCTGCCGCCTTTGTGTGGTAGAAGTCAAAGGGGCTAAGACCCTCGTGGCTTCTTGTGTAGCACCTGCGGCAGATGGTATGGAGGTCAAGACAAATACGCCTTTCGTGCGTGAAGCACGCCGTACAGCACTTGAGTTGCTATTGGCCAATCACCCTAATGATTGCTTAACCTGTGAGCGTAACGGAAACTGCGAGCTACAGACTTTGGCGCATGACCTGGGTGTGCGCGAAGTGCGCTACCAGGGCCCGAAGCGGAGTGCCGCGAAGGATGCCTCAAGCCCTGCCATAGTGCGTGACCCGGAAAAATGTATACTCTGCGGTCGTTGTGTGCGCATGTGTGGAGAGGTTCAGGAGGTTGCGGCCTTAGGATACGTGGGCCGCGGTTGGGATACCATGGTGCTTCCTCTGTTTGATCGGGGTCTGGCTGAGGTGGCCTGTGTGAATTGCGGGCAGTGTACTACAGTATGCCCCACTGGTGCTATTACGGAAAAAAGCTACGTGGATGAAGTCTGGGACGCCCTGGGTGATCCGAACAAGCATGTCATAGTACAGACGGCTCCTGCAGTGCGTGTGTCAGTAGCCGAGGCCCTTGGGATGCCGGTTGGCACCATTGCCACTGGCAAGATGGTAGCCGGGCTCAGGCGGCTCGGTTTTGACCGGGTGTTCGACACCGATTTTACAGCAGACCTGACCATAATAGAAGAGGGTCACGAGCTGCTGGAACGGCTCAATAGTGGGGGAACTCTCCCTCTCATCACATCCTGTAGCCCTGGTTGGATCAAGTTCTGTGAACACTTCTATCCGGACCTTCTGCCACACCTTTCCACCTGCAAATCTCCGCAACAGATGTTTGGTGCAGTGGCCAAGACCTATTATGCCGAGAAGATGGGTCTTAAGCCCGAAGATATCTACGTGGTATCCATCATGCCCTGCACTGCCAAGAAGTTTGAGGCGCAGCGTCCGGAAATGACGGCCAGCGGTGTGGCTGATGTGGATGCCGTGCTTACTACGCGTGAGCTGGCTCGTATGTTCAAGGAGGCCGGGATAGACTTCGCCACTTTACCTGATGAGGAGTACGACGCTCCCTTGGGCATTTCCACCGGTGCCGGGGCAATTTTCGGCGCTACAGGTGGTGTAATGGAGGCGGCTCTGCGGACGGTCTATGAGGTTGTAACCGGCGAGACCTTAGAAAACCTCGACTTTACCGAGGTGCGTGGTTTGGAGGGCGTGAAAGAGGCGTCCGTTGACCTGAACGGAAAGACTGTCAAAGTGGCGGTTGCTCATGGTTTGGCCAATGCTAAGAAGGTCCTGGAGAGGATCAAGGCCGGAGAAGGCGATTGGCAGTTCGTAGAGATCATGTGCTGCCCAGGTGGGTGCATCGGCGGTGGTGGGCAACCCATACCGGTGGATCGTGAGAAGCGTGCAGCTCGTATCAAGGCCATTTATGAAGTGGATGCGTCCATGCCCATGCGCAAATCCCATGAAAACCCGGCGGTGGTTACCCTCTATCAAGAGTTCTTAGGAAAACCCCTCTCAGAGAAATCCCATGAACTCCTGCATACACACTACACCCCCCGGCCGAGATTCTAGTTAGCCACAAAACTAACTGAGCTAAGAATCAACTTGTTTACTGGGCCCCCCGGCGAGTAAGTACGGGGGGCCCAGGTTTTGTACGGAGTGTTACGACAGGACCGTCATCCAATGGCCTTGGTCGGTCTTTTTTTATGTCAAGCATTGTCATACTTGGCGGAAAATGGGGGCAAGACTGATAGTCAGGGCGGAGAATTTTGTGTTATAATGGACAATGTCTAGCAGTTCCCGGCAGATGGGTGCAAAGCATTTTGTCTTAGGACTTAGAGGATTTACGTGCAAAGATGGCGAAGTATACGGAGTTTGCGTGGGCTATAAGAACATTTTATCGTCTGAAGGGGTGAAAGAGACGAAATGGAGCTTAGGAGTTTTCGGGGCGGGGTGCATCCGGATCCGTCCAAGGATAGAACGGCATCCAGCCATATCCAGGTAGCACCTCTCCCTGGGCGAGTGGTTATTCCCCTCGCACAGGGTGGTGCACCGTGTGAACCGCTGGTGAAGAAGGGCGACAGTGTCCTTGCCGGGCAGAAGATCGGTGAGAGCCAGAGTTTTGTTTCAGCCCCGGTGCATGCCAGCGTCTCGGGCAAGGTTGTGGGTATAGAAACACGGT
>JAAYHG010000020.1 GCA_012735455.1 Bacillota bacterium | reverse complement strand
TCCCGTTCGGAGCGGGTAGCTAAGTATAACCAACTGCTGCGTATTGAGGAGCTCTTGGTGGGTAGTAGTATCTACCCGGGGAGAGCGGCGTTTCGCGTCTAGGCAGTGTGCAAAGTCTGCATAAGAAGGCAACGCTGTGATCCAACGCTTTAGGCGTTAAGCGTTGCCTTCTCGTCAGTTGTGTGCTACAATTGTGTGGATGTAATAAGGGGACAATCCGGTCCGAACTAACGGAACCAATTCTCACCGGGTAATGCTGGAGGTGATAGAGGTGGATATGGTCCTGACGTTGCTTTTTGCCCTGGTGTCTCTCAGCCTTGTAGCTCTAGTTCTTCTTCAGCCCGGTAAATCCGCCGGTTTGTCAGGAAGTATCGCAGGCGGGGCTGAGACTTTTTTGGGTAAGAAAAAGGGCATTAACGAGAAACTAGAGTCGTTCACCAAGTATGCCGCGGCTGCCTTCATGGTACTCGCACTACTTCTCACTATTTTCTAAATGGGCGAGCACTTACCTGAAGGTAGGTGCTTTTATCCTTGCTGTAATTATAGAGGAGGCGACTTGTTAGAATGGGTCCTTATATCATTGCAGCCCCGCTGGCGGGGCTGGCTGCCCTCGCTTTTGCTCTGTTACTGGCGTCCAGGGTCTACCGTGCGGAACAAGGAACAGAGAGAATGCGGGAGATTGCCGCGGCTATCCACGAAGGTGCCATGGCTTTTTTGACCCGTGAGTACAGGGTGTTGGCAGTGTTTGTTACCGTGCTTTTTGTCGTGCTTTGGTTCGCCATTGATATTGAGACCGCTACCTGCTTCTTATTTGGGGCTCTAGCTTCCATTGGTGCTGGGTTCATCGGCATGAATGTAGCTACACGGGCTAATGTGAGTACAGCCAGCGCTGCTCGGCAGGGACAGGGGGCAGCCCTTAATATTGCCTTCTCTGGTGGAGCAGTAATGGGTATGTCTGTGGTGGGTTTGGGAATTCTTGGCCTGGGAATCTTCTACATAATCTATCGTGGTCCCACCATTGTTAACGGTTTTGCCTTAGGAGCTAGTTCTATAGCCCTTTTTGCCCGTGTAGGCGGTGGTATTTACACCAAGGCCGCTGACGTAGGTGCCGACTTGGTAGGTAAGGTAGAGGCAGGTATCCCGGAGGACGACCCGCGAAATCCAGCCGTTATTGCGGACAACGTGGGTGATAACGTGGGCGACGTGGCTGGCATGGGTGCTGATTTGTTCGAGTCCTATGTCGGTTCCATTATTGCAGCCATGTCCATGGGCGTCATCAGTTTTGGAATGAACGGGGTGCTTCTTCCCCTGCTGTTGGCGGCTGTCGGGATTGTAGCCAGTATTATTGCTACCTTTTTTGTAAGGGGCGGCGAGGGTGCCAATGCTCGACTAGCTCTAAGAAACGGTACCTTCGGTAGTGCCCTTCTGGTGGCCGTAGCGAGTTACTTTATAACCAACTCAGTATTGGGTGAGAACGGTCCCTTCCTGGCCGTTGTGGCTGGATTGGCGGCTGGAGTGGCTATCGGACTAATCTCTGAGTTCTATACCTCGGCTGATTTCAAGCCCACCCAGGGCATCGCAGAGGCATCACAGACCGGCCCTGCCACCAACATCATCAGTGGCTTGGCTGTGGGTATGGCGAGCACCGGTTGGCCTATTGTCATGATTGCCGCCGCAATTTACGTGGCCAACGCCTTTGCCGGGTTGTACGGTGTCGCCTTGGCAGGCGTAGGTATGCTCTCGACAACTGGAATGACAGTGGCAGTTGATGCCTACGGGCCCATCGCTGACAATGCCGGCGGCATCGCCGAGATGGCAGAGATGGATCCTGCAGTGCGTCAGATCACTGACACCCTTGACTCGGTAGGAAACACTACTGCCGCTATTGGTAAGGGTTTCGCCATTGGTTCTGCGGCCCTTACTGCCCTCGGTCTCTTCGCGGCTTACTCTTCTGCTGTGGGATTGACAGAGGGCGGGCTTAGCATCTTGGATACCGAAGTTACGGTTGGCCTTTTCCTGGGTGGTTGTCTGCCATATCTTTTCAGCTCAATGACCATGCAGGCTGTGGGGCGCGCGGCCTTCCACATGATCGAAGAAGTTCGGCGCCAGTTCAAGGAGATCCCTGGTCTGATGGATGGCAAGGCACGTCCGGACTACGCCCGCTGTGTGGACATTAGCACCGCTGCGGCGCTAAGAGAGATGGTTGTGCCGGGTCTCATGGCAGTGGTAGTACCTCTGGCTGTTGGTTTCTTTTTGTGCAAAGAAGCGTTGGGCGGCTTGTTGGCCGGATCCCTGGTAACTGGTGTGCTTATGGCTATCCAGATGGCCAATTCCGGTGGTGCCTGGGACAACGCCAAGAAGTTCATTGAGGACGGCAACTTCGGCGGTAAGGGTACTGCGGCGCACGCCGCTGCAGTAGTGGGCGACACCGTGGGTGACCCCTTTAAGGATACCTCTGGTCCCTCCATCAATATCCTCATCAAGCTCATGACTATCGTTTCTTTGGTATTCGCACCACTCTTCGGCTAAATAATTGCTTCAAAACAGCTAAGGTAAGGTACGAAAGGGCGGCCCCCAGGGCCGCCCTTTCGTTGTACTCGACTCTTAATTGTGTTAGAATGTACTGGAAATAGTCAGTTGATTGTTGGTTTGAGGTGAAAAAACATGGCTAAAGAAAAAAAAGGGCCGTCTCGGCGCCTGGTTACGGAGAACCGCAAAGCCCGCCACGATTATCACATTCTCGAGACGTATGAGGCGGGATTAGCCCTGATCGGTACTGAAGTTAAATCCCTGCGTGAGGGTAAAGCCAATTTGCAGGACAGTTTTGCTCGAGTTGAAAATGGCGAGGTTATACTTTATAATATGCATATAAGCCCATATCAAAAGGGCGGATATGTTAATCACGAGCCGAAACGGCCGCGCAAGCTGCTACTCCACAAGAGGGAGATTACCCGCTTGGAGCAGAGTGTGCGGCAGAAGGGTTTGACTATGGTGCCGCTTTCCGTTTATTTCAACGACCGAGGACTGGCCAAGGTTTCTTTAGCCCTGGCTCAAGGGAAGAAGCTATACGACAAGCGTGAGGATGTTGCGCGACGCGAGGCCCAGCGGGATGTTGAACGTGCCTTTAAGGAGCGCTCTTTGGGGGCGATTTAGGTTCGACGGGGGTCGGTATTGGCACAGGAAGCGAGCCGCGGACCATGGCCGCGTAACAACATGGAACGGCATAACTGCCAACAACGATTACGCTCTGGCTGCGTAACTAACGCTGCCCATCCGACCGGCCTAAGCCTGCGGGGCCGGACCCGGGTGTCATATTAGCGGGCTACCGCCAGGCACTTGCCCTGGGGCTGCGGCGGAAAAGTTACAGGGCTAGTCCAATCGGCATCCGGCTCTTGGGAGTCCGTGCGGGCGAATCTTAAAGCAGGAGCTACGCTCGTAGATGCCTGTGTGGGTACACCTTCGGACGGGGGGTGCTATTCCCCCCCGCCTCCACCAAACATAGAAAGAAAAGACTAGAAGAAAGACGCCAGCCTAGGCAGGCGTCTTTTGCTATCCTTCTTGAAAGTCGCCCCAGAGGCGTACCTCGGGAACGAGCTTGATACCGCGCATGGCCGCTTTCTTTTGCACTAGACAGATAAGTGAGTATACATCCTGAGCAGTAGCTCCGCCCAGATTAACGATGAAATTGGCGTGAGTCTCCGAGATCTGGGCTGAACCAATCCGGGTGCCTTTAAGTCCCAGTTCCTCGATTACCTTCCCAGCATAGGTGCCGGGGGGGTTACGAAAGGTGGACCCGCAACTGGGCAGATGTGGTTGGCGGCGCCGTTTCTCTTTGGTTTCGGCTATTCGTGCCAGCAACTCGTCCCGTGGGTGGCTTTCAACTCTGAGTAGTGTCTCTAGCACGATAAGATCACTCTCCTGGAACACGCTGTACCGGTAAGAGAACCTGTGGTCGCTATGGGTGAGGCGGCGGATGAAGCCTTCATAGTCCATGACAACGCTTTCCTTAACAAAGTCGCCCAGGGTGACTCCGTAAGCGCCCGCGTTCATAAAGAGTCCACCACCAACCGAGCCGGGAATCCCCGCCAGGGGTTCAAAGCCACCGAGGCCTTCTTCAGCTAAAGACGAAACGAGGCGGTCTAGCGGCAGCCCGGCCCCAACCTGTGCATGCCCACTATGAATCGACAGGTAGGCAAAACTGGGACCAATGCGGATGACCAAGCCATCGACGCCAGAATCGCTTACCAGCACGTTGGTACCAGATCCCAAGAGAAAAATGGGGAGGTTCTGCTCGGCGGCAAAGTTCAGAGCGTCCTTTAGTTCAGCAAAAGAGTGTGGTTCTACAAAGTAGCGAGCGGGGCCGCCAATTTTGTAAGAGGTGTAGTCCTTAAGGGGAACCCTCTCTTGAATGTCCAAAGGCAAAATAGGGCACCTCCTTGTCATTCCTATCAGGTTTTGTTACTGGCCAGGATGGGGATTAGCCGATTCACGGCCAGCAGAATAAGCTAATACAGCACAGAGCTTAGATTCGCGGGTAGGGAGCATTCTCCTGCTTGTCAGTCCTTGGACAAGAAAAAACTGGTCCGGCTACCAGGGAAACTTGAATTTGCGTCGAATACATTATACGGGGAGGTTCAAAGGCATATAACCAAAGGGGGTGCCCTTTTCATGCGAGGACTGAAATGGGCCTCGTGGTTGTTATTGGCATTCTTAGCTTCATCCCTATGGGCCCTACCTGGTTGTGCCTCCGGTATCCCAATAGAAGAGGAAGCGAATGCTTTCAAGGAGGAAACGCCGGGAAAACAGGAATTAGTGACGGTGTATTACGAGACACAGACCGAGGATTACTTATTGCCGGTTAACGCCTGGGTGACAGCCAATGGAGATCTGCCGCGCCATGCTATAGACAAACTAATGGCAGGGCCAAACGACGGTG
>JAAYHG010000225.1 GCA_012735455.1 Bacillota bacterium | reverse complement strand
GAACAAACCCAGCCCAAGCGGCATCCCGGACACTTTGGCTATCCTTCAGCTGGTAGAGAAGCACCACAGCTAACAAGAAAAAGAAGAGAAAGAGCGTTTCGCTGAAGGCCAAACCGGTGTAATAGATAAGAGGGAGATAAAAGGCAAGGAGGAATCCTCCCAAAAGGGCTGCCAGCCGGTTGGCAAAGGCCGCACGGGCAACCAAATAACCCCAGACGCAGGTAAGTGCCCCCAAGAAAGACTGGAGGTAGCGCACCACCGTCCAGTACCTGTCCGGGCCAAAAAGGCGGATCAGGCCACCGGAGAGAAAGATAAAACCGGGCGGCCAATACGCCCCCTCACCGTAATAAATGCCACGCGCCACACGCAGGGCATACTGGTACATGCTGGCAATGTCAGCATGTTCTTTGTTGGTGACGAAGTTCCAGTTAAAAGCCAGGCGCAGCACCAAGGCCACGGTGAAAACCAGTACCAGGTCGCGCCACCATTTCTTAAACTCCATGTCTAAACCCCCTCTCCTATTCGTCTAAGATAACCATCCCCACCCCAACTCTCCCCCAACTAGTCCTCTCCTCAAGCGCAGGGGAAAGGTCAGAATACGGGTAGTTGGCGTGGACTACCAGCACAGATTGTTAGATTGGGTCCTACAGGAGAGGCTATGACGAGGTACTAGTCAACGTAAAGAATCACCAGTACCGCAATAACCCAGAGGATGATATTCCCCAGGAGCTGCTTGTCCCCCAGCAGGGCCTCCTCCGGACTGCCGCCCAGGTCCCGGCGATAGATCAAGTACAGGTAGCGAAATAGCCCAAAGAGCACAAAGGGGATGGTGAGCATCATATAAACGCCGTGCCCGGCGGTGAAGGTGTAAATAGAGTAAGAGACCAACGTTGCGGCGGTGACTGAGGAAAGAAGCTGGTTCAAGAGCTCAGGGCTGTAATCATCCAAGGCAGCCCGGTGCGCACCGGCACCGTCTTCCAAGAGCAGCAATTCATGGCGGCGCTTGCCCAAACCCAAAAAAAGTGCCAGCAGGGTGGTGCAAATGAGCAGCCAGGGTGAGATACCCACCCCTACCACCACTGCCCCGGCAGCCGCCCGCAGCACAAAACCTGCCGCCACGGCAATGAGGTCAATGAGCACTATCTTCTTAAGCCACAGCGAATAGCTGAGAGACCATAAGAAGTAGATGGTCAGAAGAAGCCCGAATAACGTTCCGAACCAAAAACCTGCAGGCAGAGCAAGAAGGAGCAGCAGCCCCATGAGAACCCGGGCCTCACCCACACCAACCGTCCCAGCCGCTAGCGGGCGCCGCCGCTTAAGCGGGTGCAACCGGTCCTCCTCACGATCCCTGATGTCATTAAAGATATAACCGGCGCTGGAGACAAGAGAAAAGAGCAGGAAAGCAACAACTGCCGCCAGCAGTGCTCCAGGATCCGTGAACCGACCGGAAAACAAAACGCCAGCCAGTACAAAGCCGTTCTTCGTCCACTGGCGCAGCCGCAGCAGACGCAGGTAGGCTGCCACGCGTTCGGTCCACCCCAATTCGCGCGTAGCCGGTAATAGTTCGGTGGTCATATGCACCTACCTCTCTATGATGAAAGAAGTGACCTGAATTCCGAAGAGAAGCTGTCTTCGCCTCATTATACCATCCTACGTGAAGGATATCAGCAGTTTCCTGAAACCAGATGATACAGTAAAAGTAAAGGTCATTAAGG
>JAAYHG010000224.1 GCA_012735455.1 Bacillota bacterium | reverse complement strand
GGTGCCGCCTGTAGCATGATCCAGGTTGGTATGCGCGCTGTAAACAGCCACACCTGCACGCAGAAAAGCCGCCACATGGGCCTCCTCTGGCATGTCATTGCGAAGGTGCTTCAAGGGGCGAAAAACCAAAGGGTGATGCGTTATGATAAGCTCCGCGCCTATCTCCTGGGCTCGGGCTAGAACCTCAGGAGAAGCATCCAGCGCCACCAACACCTTTTGTACCTGGGCGCGTGGATCGCCCACCTGCCAGCCTGGATTGTCCCAGTCTTCGGCTAAACGGCGTGGAGCCCAGGTCTCAACGATGCTGATTACCTTGGCCGCAGGAACCGGCATGCAGCAACGCCTCCCATGCTTGAATCCTTCTTGCAGCGAGCTGCGCCCGCCGCTGTCCGGCAGTGCTACGCGCATGGGCCTTGACCTTGGTCCAAATCTCCTTTTCGCGCTCGATCTTGGACTCAAGATACGGCTTAAGGAGGGGGTCCTGCCCTGTCACAAGGAGGGGACCAATCTCCAGCAGTTCGTCAGAGTAAGCAGGCATGCTCCCCCAAACCACGCTCATGATGACGTAAAATCTGCCGCAATCCCACACCAGCTTTTCAGCAGTCAGTCTCAAGCCGTGGGCAAGCAGGTAACGGCGCAGGTTACTGGCCTTTTGCATGGGCTGCAGGAGAAACAGCTCAGTCCGTCTAGCTGTCTCATCGCCCTCCGTCAGGATAGCGGCTATGGTTTGGGCTCCCATACCGGCTATAACCACCACCGGAACCTCGCCTGGGCTAAGGACTGTAAGGCCTGCGCCTAAACGCAGATCAATCCGGTCTGTTAAACCAGCAGCCATTACAGCAGCACGCGCCTTGGCAAGGCAAATCGGACTGACATCACTGGCTATAGCCCGTGGCACTCTTGCGCGCTGCACCAGGCTTATCGCTAGAAGGGCATGATCTGTACCAATATCCGCCACCGGGCGCCCCGGCGGTACCAACTCGGCCAGCGCCTCAAGCCGTGGCGGGAGGGTAAGAGCTTTATCCAAAGCATAAGGCAGGGCTCAACACCTGCCTTAGTCAAGAAAGTCCTTGAGCCTTTTGCTACGGCTCGGATGACGTAGTTTACGGAGGGCCTTGGCCTCGATCTGGCGGATGCGCTCCCGGGTAACACCAAAGGTTTGTCCCACCTCTTCCAGGGTGCGCGCTCGCCCATCGTCCAAGCCAAACCTGAGCCGCAGTACCTTCTTTTCCCGCGGCGTCAGGGTCTCCAGTACCTCTTCCAATTGCTCCCGCAGTAGAGAGAAGGAAGCAGCATCTGCTGGAGAGGGTGCTTCTTGATCCTCAATAAAGTCTCCCAGATGACTGTCCTCTTCCTCACCAATGGGCGTTTCCAGAGAAACAGGCTCTTGAGCGATCTTTTGGATCTCCCGCACCCGTTCTACGCTTATCCCCATCTCCTCGGCGATTTCCTCAGGCAGGGGTTCCCGCCCCAGTTCCTGGAGGAGTTGGCGCTGCACCCGTACCAAGCGGTTAATGGTCTCCACCATATGCACCGGTATACGAATGGTTCTGGCCTGATCGGCGATGGCCCTAGTGATGGCCTGGCGTATCCACCAGGTAGCGTAGGTTCTGAACTTAAAGCCCTTGCGGTAATCAAACTTCTCTACAGCCTTGAGGAGGCCTAGATTTCCTTCCTGAATAAGGTCCAGAAACAGCATGCCGCGCCCAACATACCGCTTGGCGATACTAACCACCAGGCGTAGATTGGCCTCTGCCAAGCGTCGGCGCGCGAACATATCGCCTTTCTCAATACGGGTAGCCAGCTCTATCTCTTCCTCAGCAGTTAGGAGGGGTACACGGCCGATTTCCTTCAGGTACATGCGCACCGGATCGTCAACAGCTATACCCTCCGGCACGCTCAGGTCCACGTCCTGGTCCTCTGCCGACGTTTCCACTAGGGGTTCGACATTGCCGCCTTCATCCATGACTTCGATGCCTGCTTCCGCCAGGGTGCCGTAGATACGGTCAATTTGATCCGCATCCAGGTCTACGTTTTGCAGTGCATCCATTATTTCCGCGTAAGTCAGGCTGCCTTGTTTCTTGCCTTTTTTTATTAGTTCAG
>JAAYHG010000223.1 GCA_012735455.1 Bacillota bacterium | reverse complement strand
TCCAAAAAAGTAAAGAAGTAAGTCGTCAAGGAACGGTGTCCGTTCCTTCTTTTTTATTATCGGATGTTTCTGCCAGTTAAGGAGGAATATGGCAAACCGATGTCGAATAACACCTAGTCCAATAAAGCGAAATAGGGGGAAGATAATTGTTAAGACAAACAGTACGGGTAATGATTGCCGACGACAATAAAGAATTTTGTGAGCTGGTCCGTGAGTACATTGAGGAACAAACTGATATGGAATTGGTGGGCATGGCTTACAACGGCACGGAGGTATTAGAACAACTCGAAAGTGCTGCACCAGATGTCTTGGTTCTTGATATCATCATGCCCCATCTTGATGGCATTGGCGTCTTAGAGACCCTAGCCCAACGCCCACCGGCAAAGCGCCCAAGGGTAATCATGCTTACCGCTTTCGGCCAGGAGAGTATAACTCAGCGTGTGGTGGACCTGGGTGCAGACTACTACATTCTAAACCCCTTCAATCTGGAGGTACTGGTAAACCGCATTCGCCAGCTAGCTGGCAACTCACGCCCCGCCTTAAGGACGGTGCCGATGAAAGCCAAAAGTCTCGACCTTGAGGTAACAAACATAATCCACCAAATAGGAGTGCCTGCGCACATTAAAGGGTATCTTTACTTGCGTGAGGCCATACTTATGGTAATAAATGAGGTGGATCTTCTAGGGGCGATAACAAAGGAATTGTACCCTCTTATTGTAAGAGGCCATGTTAAAATGGACATAAATGGCCACGAAAATTCCCCACCTTTGGCCAACTAAAAAGGAAAATGCGCCCACTCCGCAAAGTTAATCGGTATGGACAAAGCCGACTAACAACAAGGGAGTGAGCGCAAATCAAAAAGGTGGGAGATATCGTGGAGATCCGCAAATGCCGCCGAGGCGGCCTTAGCAAAGCAGCCACCGCCAGACAGCTTGGGATAGATCGGAAGACAGTGGCCAAGTACTGGGACGGGCCTTCAGACGAGCCGGAAAAGCCCAGATACAACAGGCGCAGTCACAAGATCGATCCCTATCAAGAGTATATCACAAAAAGGCTGGAGATGTGGCCGGAACTTAGCGCCGAAAGGATCTACCAAGAAATAGCAGGGCTAGGCTTCACCGGCTCGCGCCGGACTGTGCGCCGTTACGTGGCCAAGATCCGACCACCCAAGCAGCGGGAACACAAGCCCATAGAAACCCTGCCTGGTGAACAGGCGCAGGTAGACTGGGGACACCTGGGGCGTATTCAGGTAAACAGTGCGTCACTCCCGCTATATGCCTTTGTACTGTGTCTATCCTGGTCACGAGTGCGCTACGTAGAGTTCATCACCTCACTTAATATGGCCACCTTTGCTGCCTGCCTCCACCGGGCCTTTGAATACGTGGGCGGAGTACCTAGGCAGATCCTCTTTGATAATGCCAAGATTGTTGTGAGTGAGCGTGTAGGTGGTGTCGTCCGCTACAACGAGCAACTGCTACGTATGGCTGCCCTCTACGGCTTTGAGCCCAGGGCCTGTTGGATAAGGGACCCTGAATCCAAGGGCAAAGTGGAATCCAACGTTAAGTACGTCAAGCATGGCTTCTACTACGGCCGTGAGTATACGAGCCTTCAAGACTTAAACCGTCAAGCTCGCAATTGGCTTGATACTATTGCTAATACCAAGATACACGGCACCACTGGTAAAGCCCCTTTTAAGCGGCTGAGTGAGGAAAAGAGGTACCTGAAGCCGCTGGACGTAGGGCAGTCCCTTTACATCATCGAAGAGCGCATGGCAACTAAGACAGGGCTTATCTCCATTGAGGGCAACCGTTATTCGGTACCGGCCGCCTTCGCCCGACGCAAAGTGCGTTACCGTCGCTACGAGGACAGGATTGAGATACTGGACGGGGACAAGGTAATTGACTTCGTTGACTTAGTGGCTGGGCGGGGCCAGCAAATCATCCTCGACTGCCACTACCCTCAGCACAACCAGGAGAAGACTGTAGCCTCACACCCCCTGCAGGCTAAGTTCGAAGGCCTGGCCCCATCAGCAAAGAAGTACCTTCAGGGCCTTAGCCAGGCGCGGGTGGGACACCTGCGCGAACAAATGGAACAGATTATTGCTTTGACCACTCTTTACAGCAAAGAAGAACTAGAAGCGGCTATGAAGAGATCCTTGGATTTTAATGCTTACGGCTATGGGCGGCTGAAAAAAATACTGGAACGGCAAAAAGCGGCGCCGGGGAGCCTTCCGCAAAAACGCGAGGCGACACCTTCTGCATCACCGGAAATGCTAGCGGCAGTGGGAAGTTACAGGGTGCAAAAACGTGATCTCAGCTACTACGGGGGTGTAGTCCAGTGATTAGGGCCATACCTCCTGCCGACCGAACGATCTTAGAACAAGGCCTTAAACGCCTGAAGCTCAGACGGGTCCGAGAGCTCCTTGACGATGTCAATGAATTAGCGCTGCGGGAAGAACCCTCGTACCTGGACTTCCTCGCCTACATCGTCGATCAAGAGATCGCAGCCCGTGAGCATACTCAGCAGATAAAGAGGCTAAAAAGCGCTAAGTTTCCTTTCCACAAGACCCTGGACGACTTCGACTTTGCCTTCCAGAACTCTATCAGTCGCCAGTCCATGCTGGATCTGGCCACGCTCGGGTTTGTTGAAGCTCACGAGAACATCGTTCTGCTAGGGCCGCAGGGGGTGGGCAAAACCCACCTGGCTGTAGCGCTGGGAATCGCAGCTGTCAATGCTGGCTATCGCGTGCTCTTCATGACTGCAGATAGCCTCACGCAGACCATCTACAGTGCCCTGGCCGATGGCACCCTCTCCCAGCACATGAACCGGATTCTGCGCAATGACCTGATTATCCTTGACGAGGTGGGGTACCTCAGTCTTGATGCCACTGGGTCAAACCACTTATTTCAGGTCATAGCCAAGGCTTATGAGACCCGCTCTCTCATCGTTACTAGCAACTTGGAGTTTCAGGAATGGGGAGAGCTCTTTGACAAGCCAGCAACTGCTGCCGCTGTGCTAGACCGCCTGTTACACCACGCTCATATCATCACCTTGAAGGGAGAGAGTTACCGCATGAGAAGTCGGCTCCGGGTTCCCCCAACTAAAGAGGTTTGATCTGAGGCTGAGGAATTTTCATGGCCAAATGTGGGGAATCTCAAATGGCCATTGACACTTATCGCGGAAAAGTATAACACTACGCCGAGCAGGGTAGAAAGAGCCATTCGTCACGCTATTGAGGTGGCCTGGAGTCGAGGTAATGTAGAGACTATCAACAGCTTATTTGGTTACACTATTGATGTTAACAGAGGTAAACCTACCAACTCGGAGTTTATTGCCATGATTGCCGATAAGCTGCGCGTAGAGAACAAAGCCAGTTAAAACAATCTTACAAGGGCAGCCTGTGGGCTGCCTTTTAATATTTACCTGTATCTCTTCGCATACTAGTGCGGGAGGGCTGGCTATGGCAATAAGGGGACGCGCTTATTTAGACCGCTCGACGAAAAAGTTGCTGCTACGCTTGCCTTTGCGCAGCATAGCTATACTTGCCCATGAGGACCTTGATCCTGTGGCAGCACAGGCTCTACTTGATCGCCGCATCTTGGCTGTAATAAATACCGCTCGTTCAGTTACCGGCAAGTACATAAACCGCGGGCCTGGTCTCTTGTTAAGAGCCGGGGTTCCTATTCTGGACCAGGTATCAGAGGATATTTTCGTTCGCCTACGAGACGGCCAGGAGGTAGAGTTAAGAGGTAACACTATTTTCCGCAATAGCGAGCCTATTGCTACCGGTACACCCCTTACTTTAGCGACTGTAAGTACAATCTTGCGTCAAGCAGAACAATGTTTAGGGGAGCAGCTTGATAGCTTTATCAAAAACACCATGGTTCATGCCTTGAACGAGAAAGACTTAATCCTGTCTCTTCCAAGGGTTCCTCCCCTCAAGACCTGCCTGAAAGGCAGGCAGGTTGTGGTGGTGGTTCGTGGCACCACCTTCCGAGAAGACCTTAAGGCTATCTTGCCGTACATTCGCCAAGAAAAGCCTGTTCTTGTTGCTGTCGATGGGGGAGCCGATGCTCTCTTAGAACAAGGCTTAAAACCTCATGTCATTATTGGTGATATGGACAGCGTCAGCGATAAGGCGTTGTCCTCAGGGGCAGAGCTGGTAGTACACGCCTATCCAGATGGAAGTGCACCAGGGTTAAAACGCTTAGAGGCAAGACAAAAGTCTGCCAAGCTCTTTCCAGTACCTGGTACCAGCGAAGATGCTGCCCTTCTCTTGGCCTACCACAGCGGTTGTGAATAGATCGTTCTCGTCGGGAGTCCCTCACACATGCTAGATTTCCTGGAAAAGGGTCGACCAGGAATGGCTAGTACTTTCCTTGTGCGTTTGTTAGTGGGAAGTGTTCTTGTTGATGCCAAAGGGGTTAACCAACTTTATAAGCTGCGTCTGAAACCAGCGTACCTTCTCAGCCTTCTTGCCGCCGGTATTCTACCTACAATAACGGTGTTTCTGACGTCTCTACGCTGGCAGCAATTGGTTTGGCTTTGGACCCTAAAGCTGCGCCTGCTTTTAGGTTGGTAGCAAAAGGAGTGGGAAAATGATGCTGGATTTTAGATACCATCTCTTGACCCTCACTGCAGTCTTTCTTTCTCTAACACTTGGAATCTTTATCGGTACTGCGCTTCCCACAACCGAGATGGTTCTAGGTGAGCAACAAAACGTTATTGCAGAGCTAGAGGCCACATTTAGCGAACTGCGCCATGAAGCCAACATAAGAGAGGCTGAATTGACCCTGGTAGCAGCGCAAAAGCAAGCTGCAGAAGACCTAGCTAGGCTGGTATTACCCAGTCTTATCGCCGATCGTTTAAGCGAGCAGAAGCTCGGTCTCATAGCAATAGACACCAATAACATCAGAGAAGTAAAGGATACCCTCGCGACAGCAGGGGCGGATATCATTTGGGAATTTTATTGGGAACCAAATGCGGCTAACGCATGGAGGGGAGAACTAGGTAAACAGCTGGCCCTATATCTTACAGGACAGTCAAGTACGCCACCGTGGGAAGGCTGCGCCCTACCAGAAGGGTTGCCAACTGCTGTCGATGCAGTTGTGCTCTTAGGTTCCCTGGACAAGGAAACGCTTGCTATGGCCGAGTCACTGGGGCAGGTGCTAAAGGGAAATGGAATGCGCGTAGTCGGATTTCACCTGGAACCGATGGAACCGACTGGAGAATCATTAGAGTGTCTGTCTTTTGAACAATGTGCAATTCCTGTTGTCAGTGGTGGTACTGAGTCACCAGTCGCCTTAGCTTCGCTGGTGGCTCTGCTTAGCGGAAGCGAGGAACACTACCGCGATGGTGATTTGCCCCTAACGGTGCTGGAGTGGGGAGAGCAAAGATGAAAAGTATGCGCAGCACGTCAGTCTTGATACCAGCTTATAATGAAGCCGAGAGGATAGCTGCTACTTTAGTAGGGGTACGTTCACTACCCGTAAGCGAAGTCATCGTGGTGGATGACGGATCACACGATGCCACCGCTTCTGTCGCACTTTCCTATGGTGCACGGGTGATAACCCTTCCCCAAAACGTAGGCAAGGGGGGGGCTATTCAACATGCTTTGACTGAGGTTAGAGGGGAAATCTTGCTCCTGCTGGATGCGGACTTAGGCAACAGTGCTCGCCATGCTTTGGCTCTGCTCACACCACTTTACTCCGGTCAGACGGACATGACCGTAGCGGCCTTTGCCAAGAGGCAACGCCCTGGCGGAGGAATAGGTTTAACTGTGGGTTTAGCACGCTGGAGTATAAGCCTGATAACAGGACAGTCTCTCAGCGCCCCTTTATCAGGACAACGGGCACTGCGAAGCGATGACTTGCGTCGTCTCTTACCTTTACCCAGGGATTTCGGTTTTGAGGTTGGTCTTACTATCAAGGCATTGAAAATGGGGCTAAGCATTACGGAAATCCCTCTGCCCCTAGAGCACCGTGTCACCGGCCGTTCGCTGCGAGATATCTTGCACCGCGGACGACAGTTTTGTCAGATTTGTCGCGTGATTATACGGTCACAACAATTTGCTTCGCACTGAAGAAAGGAGGGAGTTACCTGCTTTATCTCTTGGCCGTATTTTCTTTTCTGCTTTTTTATCTTCTTCGCCCTGCTTTCAGCGCACTATTCTACGAGCAAAACAAGGTACAGCAAAACTACCGGGGGAAAGAGATTACTTTTCCCTGGGGACTACCTTTAATCATAGTGCTTACGGCAACTTTTCTGCTGCATCTCTTAATAGCTGGACCGGATGTGCTTGTCTGGCAAGCAGTCTTGCTTCTTTACCTAGCAGGCTTCCTCGGTCTAGCAGACGATGTACTCGGTGACCACAAGAATCGCGGGTTTGCAGGACACTTCAAGAGCTTTCTTAGACAAAGAAGGCTAACCACCGGAATGATCAAGGCTGTCTTAGGGCTGCTCTTTGCAGTAGTACTCAGTTCTGAAAGGGCAAGTCCAAGTCGAATGCTGATAACTGCGCTTAACCTGGCACTCTGCATGAACGCCATTAATCTGCTTGATGTCGCTCCTGGGCGCGCTGGTAAAGGTTTTTTGTTCGCCCTTCTTCTAATTACCGTGTCTGGAAGTGGGCAGGCCGCTCGAACGCTGGGACTAGCTGCTGTCGGTGCTCTGCTGGCTTATCTTCCTGTGGATCTCAGCGAACAGGGCATGCTGGGGGACACAGGAGCAAACGCCTTGGGTGGCCTGTTGGGACTCATTCTTATCCACGATTTATCCTTAGACGGACAGATCATTAGTCTATTCGTCCTTATTGCCGTTCATGTGTTAGCAACTTACTACTCGATTTCGCAGCTAATTAACCACGTTCCCTATCTCTTAGTCCTTGATCGTCTAGGCAGGATAAGGAAGTAGGCAAAGAACCAGGGAGACAGGAATTCCCTCCTCGTTTGCCGAAGTCTTAAGAAAACGGTCGCTATCGGCAAGGGGGCGGGGAGCTTGATTGGTGTCGTGATATCATCCTTTGGCTCCGAATCAAAACAAATGCTCGATGGCTTACGCGAATGCGATTTTATCCGTTTGCTAGGTCAACTTAGCTTTACTGATCAGCACGAACAACCAGACCTGATTCCAGATCTTCCTACAGTGTCGCCATCACAATTGGCTACACTTGAGGGGTTGGATGTGGTTCTTTGCGGTACAGAAAGAGCGAAGGAAGCCATCTCAAAAGTGCAGGTGCGCGGTATCAGGATCTTGGGTCCACAGCAAGCCGCTGATTTTGCCTTCCTGATTGCCCGGCTCAAGAGAGAAATCAACGCTCTAGCCCAGGCTGAACTCCTGCTGCAGGCAATCATTAATGCTACCCAGGATGCCATTTCCGTAGTAGATGAGCACGGTAGAGGTATCTTGGTTAATCCGGCATACACAAGGCTCACCGGTTTAACGGAGAAGGACGTTCTTGGCAAGCCTGCTAACGTAGATATTGCTGAAGGAGAAAGTATCCACCTTAAAGTTCTTACTACGAAAAAACCCGTACGAGGGGCAATGCTCAAGGTAGGACCCCAACGCAAAGAAGTCATTGTTGACGTTGCACCCATAATTGTCCAAGGGCGTCTAAGGGGCAGTGTCGGGGTTATCCACGATGTATCGCAGATAAAACAACTCACAGAAGAACTGGCACGAGCCCAGCAACGCATCCGCCACCTGGAGGCAAAGTACACGTTTGAGGACATTGTTGGAGAGAGTCCTGAGCTCAGGGCAGCTATTGAGCAAGCGGAGAGGGCTGCCGATTTGCCGGCTACCATCCTCCTGAGGGGGGAGAGCGGAACTGGGAAGGAACTATTTGCCCATGCCATTCACAATCTAAGCCGCTGGTGCCGGGGACAATTTGTTCGCGTAAACTGTACAGCTATTACAGAGTCTCTGCTGGAGAGCGAGCTTTTCGGCTACGAAGAAGGGGCTTTCACTGGTGCCCGCCGTAATGGCAAGAAAGGTTATTTTGAAGAAGCGCAGGGCGGCACCATCTTCTTGGACGAAATAGGCGAGATAAGCCCGGCCCTACAGGCCAAGTTGCTGCGAGTGTTGCAAGAAAAAGAGATTATTAGGGTTGGAGGCAACAGCCCAATAACCGTGAACGTAAGGGTAATCGCCGCAACTAATATCAATCTCGAGCAGGCTGTTCAAGAAGGACGCTTTCGCGAGGACCTCTACTATCGGCTCAATGTGGTACCAATCTTTATCCCTCCATTGCGCTATCGTAAAGACGACATACCAC
>JAAYHG010000222.1 GCA_012735455.1 Bacillota bacterium | reverse complement strand
CCCCGTTCTTCAACGGTTACCGGCCCCAGTTCTACTTCCGTACCACCGACGTTACCGGCAACATCAAGTTGCCTGAGGGCGTCGAGATGGTGATGCCCGGCGACAACATCGTCATGGACATCGAGCTTATCACCCCCATCGCCATTGAGACCGGGCTGCGCTTTGCTATCCGCGAGGGCGGTCGCACCGTGGGCGCGGGCGTGGTTTCGGAGATCTTCGAATAGAGGGGAGTTTCTCTCCTCCCCTCTTTCTGTAACTGGCACCTGCTATGAGGTGGGAGGTTGCCAGCCTTAGCTGGGTAATTTCCACTGAGAATTGTCCGTGGTACGGTGAGCGAAGGCTAAGTTTGTTCACCGGCTGTAATCGGGCGTTAAGGAGGAGAAAGAATGCCTCAACAAAAAATACGTATCCGCCTCAAGGGTTATGACCACCAGGTGGTGGATCAGTCTTCCCAGAAGATAGTTGAGACGGTAAAGCGGACAGGGGCGCTCGTTTCCGGTCCGATTCCGCTTCCGACGGAAAAGAGCGTTTACACTATCCTGCGGGCACCGCACAAATACAAGGACGCGCGGGAACAGTTCGAAATGCGGGTGCACAAGCGCCTCATCGACATCCTGGAGCCCACGCCTAAGACTGTGGATGCCCTTATGCGTTTAGACCTTCCCGCCGGCGTGGACATCGAGATTAAACAGGCGTAAGGGAAGGGAGGCAGGACAATGAAAGGAATTCTAGGCAGAAAGCTAGGCATGACCCAGATAATACAGGAAGACGGCACCATGGTGCCGGTGACTGTCATTGAGGCAGGACCCTGTGTGGTGATCCAGAAGAAGACCGTGGCTACAGATGGCTACAATGCTTTGCAGATTGGTTTTGGCAGTGTGCGGGAATCCAAGGTCACAAAGCCTCTCAGGGGGCACTTCGCCAAGAACAAGCTGCGCCCGGTACGCTACCTCCGCGAGTTCAGGGTCGAGAATCCTGACAGCTATGAGGTGGGGCAGGAGATTAAAGCGGATGTTTTTAGCCCCGGAGAAAAGGTGAACGTAACCGGTATTTCTCGTGGTAAGGGCTTCGCCGGTGTAATCAAGCGTTGGGGCGCCCGCCGCGGTCGCATGAGCCACGGCTCCAAGTTCCACCGGGCTCCTGGTACCTTGAGTAGCCCGCGCAGCGGGGGCCGTGTGTTCCCTGGCCGGAAAATGCCGGGCCGTATGGGTTACGACCGGGTAACGGTCAGGAACTTGAGGGTAGTGCGGGTTGATCCCGAGCGGAACCTACTCATGGTCAAGGGTTCGGTTCCAGGTGCGCGCGGACGGCTTGTGAGCGTGCGCGTGACCGAATAAAAACCGGCGGAGAAAGGAGGAGACGCGATGCCGCGTGTACCTTTGTACAATCTGCAGGGCGAGACGGTGGGAGAAATAGAGCTTTCCGACAGTGTCTTCGCCGTGCCGATGAATAGTGGACTTATTCACCAAGCGGTGGTACGCCACCTGGCCAACAGGCGTTTTGGAACTTCCGATACAAAAACTCGTGCTGAGGTCAGGGGCGGCGGCCGCAAGCCTTGGCGGCAGAAGGGCACTGGCCGGGCCCGGGTGGGTAGCATCAGGTCACCACTGTGGCGCCATGGCGGTGTTGCTTTCGGTCCCCACCCAAGGAGCTATGCACAGGACCTTCCCAAGAAAATGCGGCGGTTGGCACTTAAGGTGGCCCTCTCCGAGAAGCTAAGAAGTGGCGAACTGATGGTGCTAGAGGGCTTGGAACTCCCAGAGGCAAAGACCAAACAAATGGTTAAGGTCCTGAACCACCTGGGTTCGCCCAAGAAGGCGCTCATTGTTACCCCTGAGAGAGATGAAGTGGTACAGAGGAGTGCTCGTAATATTCCTGGTGTACTGGCGACAGTAGTGTCGGCCTTGAACGTCTACGACTTGTTGAACTACGGCCGTCTAATCATCACAAAGGATGCTGTAGCCAGGGTAGAGGAGGTGCTCGGCTGATGGAAGCGCGCGATGTCTTGAAGCGACCGATTATCACCGAGCGAGCAGCTGCCCAGATGGAAGAGAACAAGTACACCTTTGAGGTGGATTCTGCGGCCACCAAGATCGACATCAAGAACGCTGTAGAGGAAGTTTTTAAGGTCAAGGTCACCCGGGTTGCCACCCTTAAAGTACCTGGCAAGGTAAGGCGGATGGGTCGGCATGTGGGTCGTACCCCGTCTTGGAAGAAAGCCATTGTGACTATTGAAAAGGGTCAGCGCATCCCGTTCTTTGAGGGTGCCTAAACCACGCGGAAAGGGGGGGCAGTGATGCCCATCAAGAAGTATAAAGCCACCTCCCCGGGCCGACGGTTCGTGACCACGTCTACCTTCGAGGAAATCACTAAGAAACGGCCCGAAAAGTCCCTGTTGGAGCCCTTAAAGAGCAAGGGTGGGCGCAACAACCAGGGCCGGATCACGGTACGTCACAGAGGCGGCGGGCACAAGCGCCAGTACCGCAAGGTGGATTTTAGACGGGATAAGGACAATATCCCAGCCAAGGTAGCAGCCATTGAGTACGATCCTAACCGCTCGGCGCGGATTGCGCTTCTCCACTATGTGGATGGAGAGAAGCGTTACATCCTGGCACCGGCGGGCCTAGAGGTTGGTGACATGGTGGTTTCCGGACCCGAGGCAGATATTAAAGTTGGCAATGCCTTGCCTCTTGAGAATATCCCCTTGGGTACTGTGGTACACAACATCGAGTTGATACCTGGACAAGGTGGTAAGATGGTGCGCTCCGCGGGAGCAGCGGCCCAGCTCATGGCCCGTGAAGGCCGCTTGGCCACGCTCAGGATGCCTTCAGGTGAGATGCGCATGGTGCCAACAGCCTGCAAGGCCACAATTGGCCAAGTAGGGAACTTGGACCACGAGAATACCACCATTGGTAAAGCAGGACGTGCGCGCTGGTTGGGCAGGCGGCCCAGTGTCCGCGGTATTGCCATGAACCCGGTGGACCATCCCCACGGTGGTGGCGAAGGAAAATCGCCCATCGGTTTGCCCTCACCCGTTACCCCTTGGGGCAAGCCTGCGCTTGGTTACAAAACCCGCAAGCATAAGAAGTACTCTAACAAGATGATTGTCAAGCGGGCCGGAAAGT
>JAAYHG010000221.1 GCA_012735455.1 Bacillota bacterium | reverse complement strand
GAGCTTACGGACCATCGCACTGCCTATCTTTTTAAGGGAGTGGTGGCCGGTATCGCCGGCTACGGCAACGCAGTGGGTATCCCTACTGTGGGTGGTGAGGCGTCTTTTAGTCCTTCCTACCGAGACAATCCCCTGGTGAACGCCATGTGTGTGGGCCTCTTGGAGGGGCCGCCAGCGAAAGGTGTGGCGGCAGGCGTGGGTAACGCAGTGCTCTTGGTAGGGGCCAAGACGGGAAGGGACGGCATACACGGTGCCACCTTTGCGTCCGAGGAGCTGAGCGAGGACTCAGAAGAACGGCGGCCGTCCGTTCAGGTGGGTGATCCCTTCCGGGAGAAGCTGCTCATTGAGGCCTGCCTGGAGATGCTGAAGCAGGGTTATGTGGTGGGTATTCAAGACTTAGGGGCGGCTGGTATTACTTCCTCAGCAGTGGAGATGGCGGGCAGGGCTGGAACTGGCATGGACATTGATGTGGCTTTGGTGCCGAGACGCGAGCAGGGCATGACCCCTTATGAAGTAATGCTCTCCGAGTCGCAGGAGCGCATGCTCCTCATTATCGCCAAGGGCTATGAAGAGGAAGCACGCCGGCTCTTTGCCCACTGGGGGTTGGACGCCACTGTCATCGGCCGGGTTACCGCCGATGGGGTCATGCGCGTGCGGGATGGGGATAGTGTAGTAGCGGAAGTGCCCATACGGTACCTGACCGATGAGGTGCCGATTTATGTGCGGGAGGGTTGCGAGCCTGCCTACCTGGCTGCGGCACACGCCTTTGACTGGCATGTTCTGCCGGAGCCGGAGGACTACAACTATGCCCTCCTTAAACTCTTGGCTTCCCCCAACATTGCCAGCCGCGAGTGGATTTGGCGCCAGTACGATCACATGGTTCAAACCAACACGGTGGTGCTGCCTGGCTCCGATGCTGCAGTCCTTCGGGTAAAGGGCACCAGCAAGGGCCTGGCCGTGACCAGCGACGGCAACGGCCGTTACACCTACCTTGATCCCTATACCGGTGGGCAGATAGCGGTGGCTGAAGCCGCACGGAACCTGTCTTGCTGCGGAGCCGAACCACTTGGTCTGACTGACTGCCTAAACTTCGGTAACCCTGAGAAGCCGGAAGTATACTGGCAGCTCAAGCGGGCAATTGAAGGTATGGCTGCCGCCTGCCGCGCTTTCGATATCCCGGTGGTGAGCGGCAACGTGAGCCTCTATAATGAGACAGAGGGTCGGGCTATTTTCCCAACGCCTATTGTAGGAATGGTTGGCCTTTTGGAGGACATTAACTGTCGCGCCGTACAGGGCTTCCGCGGAGCAGGCGATATAATTGTCCTCCTGGGCGAAACCAGGGACGAGCTAGGGGGGAGTGAGTACCTTTACGCCCTGCACGGCTTAGAGCTGGGGCGGCCGCCAGAACTCGACCTGGAGCGTGAGGCTGGGGTGCAGCAGGTTTGCAGACAGGCCATAAGGGGTAAACTCTTATCTTCCGCCCATGATTTATCCGATGGAGGCCTGTTGGTAGCGGTGGCAGAGAGCTGCCTCACCGGGCAGAATGGTCCTGTGGGGGCGAGGATCAAGCTTGAACTCGGCGGCCTCAGGCGCGACAGTGCTTACTTCAGTGAAAGTCAGTCTCGTATCCTCGTCTCCCTTCCGGAAAAAAACATGTCCGCCCTGCAAGAACTGGCGGCGCGTTACGGGGTGCCGTACACGGTCTTGGGCGTAACTGGCGGTCAGCACCTAGAGGTGGATGATGTTATTTCACTCTCCTTGACCGACATGCTGCAGGCGTGGAAGGAGGGCCTGGCATGCTTCCTCTAGGGGGTGACAAGTTCCATGAGGAGTGCGGCGTCTTCGGGGTTTATGCCCCAGGTCAGGATGTGGGGCGCCTAACCTATATGGGACTCTTTGCCCTGCAGCACCGCGGCCAGGAAAGTGCTGGCATTGCGGTTACCGACGGCCGCAGCATCGCCTTAGAAAAGGGTGTGGGTTTGGTATCGGAGGTTTTCAGTGCTGAAAAGCTGATGGGGCTAGAGGGTAACCTGGCTATCGGTCATGTGCGCTACGCCACCGCTGGCAGCCGGGATATTAACAACGCCCAGCCCTTGGCCACTGTGTCACGGCGCGGTTCGCTGGCACTGGCCCACAACGGCAACCTGACTAACGCAGAGTCCCTGCGAGAAGAGCTTAGTGAACGCGGTTACCTGTTTCAGACCAGCAGCGATACAGAGGTGATTGCCAGCCTTGTAGCCCAGGCCGAGGCGCGGGATGTTAAGAGTGCCCTCATTAGCGCCTTGGAGCAGGTGAGGGGAGCATACGCCCTGGTGGTGCTTACGCCGGACCGCCTGCTAGGGGTACGCGACCCTAATGGGATAAGGCCTCTGTGTCTGGGACGTTTGGGCACAGGCTATGTGCTGGCTTCCGAATCCTGTGCTCTGGATACTGTCGGCGCTGAGTTCATCCGTGACATTGAACCCGGGGAATTAGTGAGCATTGGAGCAGAGGGTGTCCAGTCCGTGCGCTTTGCGTCCCAGGACAAGGCCGTATGTATATTCGAGTTTATCTACTTTGCCCGCCCGGACAGCAAAATCGAGGGGGTTGGTATTCACGAGTCCAGGCGGCGTGCTGGACGACGCTTGGCCCAGGAACACCCGGCGCAGGCGGACCTGGTGATAGCGGTACCGGATTCGGGTACTTCGGCAGCGCTGGGCTATGCTGAGGCTGTTGGCATACCTTTCGGCGAGGGCTTGATAAAGAACCGCTACGTAGGACGTACCTTCATTCAGCCGGGCCAGCAACTACGGGAGCTAGGGGTTCACCTTAAGCTAAACCCCATCCGCGATGCTTTAGAAGGGAAAAGCGTAGTTATGGTTGACGACTCTATAGTCCGGGGTACAACCAGTAGTCGCATTGTGAGGCTCCTGAAGAGTTCCGGTGCGCGAGAGGTGCATGTACGCGTTAGTTCCCCGCCCATTGTTAGCCCTTGTTACTATGGTATCCACATGCCCACTTATGGTGAGCTAATCGGAGCACGCTGCTCTGTGGAGGAAACCAGAAAGCGCATCGGGGCGGACTCCCTGGGCTATCTTAGTTTGGAAGGACTTGTCCAAGCTGTCGGTTTACCGGAGGAGCCTTATTGCTTGGCTTGTTTCACCGGTGAATACCTGCATGGTCGTCGCCAGGTGGCGAAGGGGGCGGTTTGTCATGCCTGAACAGGGTTGGACTTATGCCCGGGCCGGGGTGGACATCGCAGTTGGCAACCAGGCGGTGAAGCGCATTAAGGCCCACGTTGCTGCCACCATCCGCCCCGAGGTGCTGGGGGGATTCGGGGGTTTTGCCGGGCTCTTTGCCCTGCCTCAGGGTCTGAGGGAACCGGTGCTGGTGGCAGGTTGTGACGGGGTGGGGACGAAACTTAAGGTAGCCTTCGCCCTGAACAAACATGACACGGTGGGCATTGATGCTGTAGCCATGTGTGTTAACGACATTTTGGTCCAGGGAGCAGAGCCGCTTTTTTTCCTGGACTACCTGGCCGTGGGCAGACTGGATCCTAGCCAGGTTGAGGCGGTGGTAGCAGGGGTAGCCCAGGGGTGCAAAGCGGCGGGCTGCACCCTGCTCGGTGGCGAGACGGCGGAAATGCCCGGGTTTTATCCTCCGGGAGAGTACGACCTCGCTGGTTTTGCCGTAGGGATAGTGGATAAGGATAAGGTAGTGGATGGCAGGAGCATTGTTCCCGGCGATTTGGTTCTTGGGTTGTCTTCCAGCGGTCTTCACAGCAACGGCTATTCCCTGGTCCGTCGTGTCTTACTGGAAGAAAGGGGACTTTCCCTTGCGGAGCACGGACCGGGGCTAGGTTGTGCTTTAGGCGAGGAACTGCTGCGCCCTACAAAGATCTATGTTCGCCCGCTACAGAGGTTGATGGCCAAAGTTGCTGTTAAAGGCATGGCTCATATCACCGGCGGTGGCCTGTTGGAGAATATTCCTCGAGTACTACCTCCCGGGGTGCGGGTTGTCCTGCGAGCAGGCTCTTGGCCAGTCCTTCCGGTTTTCCACCTCCTTCGGGAGTTGGGCAGTATAGCGGAAGAAGAAATGCTGCGCACCTTTAACCTGGGGATAGGTTTTGTGGTGATCGTTGCTGCCGAGGATGTGGAGTCAGCGGTAGCAATACTGCAGGAAGTAGGGGAAAAAGTCTATGTTATTGGCCGGGTGGTAACCGGCGAGCCGGGCGTGGAGGTAGAAGGGAGGCTTTTCCCATGACGGCCAATCTGGCGGTTCTGGCCTCGGGACGCGGCACCAACCTTCAGGCGCTTATCGCTGCCTGGGAGGAAGGTACGCTGCCGGTGAATATGGTGGGTGTGGTGAGCAACAATCCTGCAGCCCAGGCTTTGCAGCGGGCGGCAGCCCACGGAATACGTGCTGTTGTTCTTGAGGATAAGGATTATCCTTCGCGGCAGGATTATGGGGAGGCATTGGTGTCGCTCCTCAAGTCATGGGGTTCTGATCTTGTTGCTCTGGCGGGTTTTATGCGCCTGTTGGATCCTGTGGTTAGCCGGGCTTTCCCCAATCGGATCCTGAACTTTCACCCGGCGCTCTTACCTGCTTTTCCCGGGCTCCATGCCCAGCGACAGGCCCTTGAGTACGGCGTGCGTGTATCGGGCTGTACAGTGCACCTGGTGGATGAGGGGATGGATACCGGTCCTATCCTGCTGCAGGCGGCCGTGCCGGTCCTGCCAGATGACACGGAGGACACGCTTGCTGCCCGCATTCTTAAAGCGGAACACCGGTTGTATCCGCAGGCAGTCCGTCTTATGGCCACCGGTCGGGTGCAGGTTAGAGGGCGCAGAGTAAGTTTTGTCTAGCTTCGTCAAGGGGTATCTTTTCTGACATTCTTCATCGGGGAGGTTATCGTATGATCAAAATAAGCCGGGCGTTGATTTCTGTATCTAACAAAGACGGTATCGTTGAGTTCGCCCGTGGACTAGCCGAACTCGGGGTGGAGATAATCTCCTCCGGCGGTACGGCCCGGTCGCTTATGGAAGCAGGAATAAAGGTACGGCGGGTGGAGGAGATTACCGGCTTTCCCGAGATGCTGGACGGTCGTGTCAAGACCCTGCACCCTATGATTCACGCTGGCATCCTTGCCCGGCGCGACTTGCCAGAACATATGGCACAGCTTGAGAAGATGGGCATTGCTCCCATTGATCTTGTGGTGGTAAACCTCTACCCCTTTGCTGCCACCATCGCTCGGCCCGACGTTACTTTGGCCGAGGCGATTGAGAACATTGACATCGGCGGTCCCACCCTTGTCCGCTCGGCTGCCAAGAACCACCAGGGCGTGGTCGTGGTAGTAAACCCCGTCCGTTACGATGCGATCTTACGCGAGCTCCGGGAAGAGGGGGGTATCAGCGCAGAAACAGCTTATCACCTGGCGGCGGAAGCGTTTGCCCACACCGCCCAGTACGACAGTGTTATCGCCAGTTTTCTGGCCGGAAGCGAGGACGTGTTTCCCCAGCACCTCGCCCTCACGTACACAAAGCTGGCCGACCTGCGCTACGGTGAGAATCCGCACCAGAGGGCGGCACTCTATGCTGAGCCAGGCGGCCGCTATGGCATTACCTTTGCCCGCCAACTGCAAGGAAAAGACCTTTCCTTTAACAACATTGGTGATGCCAATGCTGCCTGGGAACTAGTACAGGAGTTTTCCGAGCCGTGTGTGGTGGGCATAAAACACGCCAACCCATGCGGAGTAGGCGTCGGGCCGGATCTTGTGACGGCGTGGCGCAAGGCCTACGATGCTGATCCGGTTTCCATCTTTGGTGGCATAGTGGCGTGTAATCGTGAGGTGACGGCGGAGCTGGCAGCCGCCCTGAATGAGATCTTCTTGGAAGTCATTATTGCCCCAGGTTTCAGTGCAGAGGCGCAAACCATCTTGGCTGCCAAGAAAAACCGCATTCTCCTGGTGGGGGAACCTGATTGCGAACAGGGGGCATGGGACATCAAGAAGGTGCGGGGCGGACTGCTGGTGCAAGAGCTGGACGAGAAGGACTTTAATCCGGCCGACCTCAAGGTGGTAACGAAACGGGCACCTTCGGAGAAAGAACTAACGGACCTTTTCTTTGCCTGGAAGGTGGTCAAGTACGTAAAGTCCAACGCCATCGTGCTGGCTCGGGATGGCCAGACAGTAGGTGTAGGTG
>JAAYHG010000220.1 GCA_012735455.1 Bacillota bacterium | reverse complement strand
GGAGTAGACAGACAATGGCCAAAGCTCATAAGGTGCAACTGTGCGATACGACACTTCGCGACGGGCATCAGAGTCTCTTTGCAACACGCATGAAGACGGAAGACATGCTGCCCATCTTGGAAAAACTGGACTCCGTGGGCTATTACTCCCTGGAGATGTGGGGCGGAGCGACATTTGATACCTGTATGCGTTTTCTTAATGAAGATCCTTGGGAGCGCCTCTGGACCATTAGGAAACGGATCAAGAACACTAAGCTGCAGATGCTGCTGCGGGGTCAGAACATACTCGGCTATCGTAACTACCCTGACGACGTCGTCGAGGAGTTCGTGAAACGTATGGTTGAAGGTGGCATCGATGTGGTGCGCATCTTTGATGCCCTCAACGACATACGCAATATGGAGACAGCCATCCGTGCTACTAAGGCCGCGGGTGCCCATGCGCAAGGGACAGTGGTCTACACCATCAGTCCGGTGCACGACCTTCCCCTCTATGTCAAGCTGGCTAAGGACCTGGTGGAACTGGGCGTTGACTCCATTTGTATTAAAGACATGGCCGGTCTACTGTCACCTTATGCGGCCTATGAACTGGTAAGCGCGCTTAAGAAAGCAGTGGATGTACCCATTCAGCTCCACTGCCACTACACCAGCGGCATGGCCTCTATGACTTATCTCAAGGCTATTGAGGCCGGGTGCGATGTGGTGGACACGGCGAGTTCCCCCCTGGCTCTCGGTACCTCGCAGCCTCCGGCAGAATCCTTGGTGGCCACCTTGGCGGGGACACCGTATGATACCGGTCTCAATCTGGAAGTGCTGTCCGAGATCGCCGACTACTGGCGGGATGTCAAGACAAAATACGACCAGTTTGCTGCCATCTCATCCGGTGTGGACACAAATGTCCTTTCCTACCAGATTCCAGGTGGCATGATCAGCAACCTTGCCTCGCAGCTAAAGCAGCAGGGAGCGTTGGATAAGTACCGGGATTGCCTGGAAGAGGTGCCACGCGTAAGAAAAGAACTGGGCTACCCTTCCCTGGTTACGCCTACCAGCCAGATTGTGGGAACCCAAGCCGTGTTCAATGTCCTCCTGGGAGAGCGTTACAAGGTGGTGCCCACAGAGGTTAAAAACTACGTCTTAGGTTACTACGGGCGTCCGCCTGCTCCCATCGACGAGGAAGTGAAAAAGAAGATCATCGGTGACCAAGAGCCCATTACCTGCCGTCCGGCCGATCTCTTGGAACCGGGACTCCCGGCTGCCAGGAAGGCCATCGGTCAGTTTGTCCAAAAACCAGAGGATGTACTCTCCTATGCCCTCTTCCCGCAGGTAGCGGAGAAGTTCCTCAAAGAGCGTATGGCTGCCAAGGTGGGTGTGGATTTTAGCTTGGCGGAGGCCGCTGCTGCCGAGGCTCCCAAACCCTACTACCCGGCTTAGATGAGCCTACGCATCCGTATCCTGGTCATCGGCAAGACGCGGAGCAAATTCCTCCAGGCCGGTAACGCGGAGTACCTGAAACGATTGCAGCCCTATGCCAAGGCCGAGATCGTAACCCTGGCGGCTGAGAAGATCCCGCCCAATCCCGCTGCGGCCACTGTAGCTGCCATCAAGGCGGCAGAGGCTCGCACCCTCCTTGCGGCCGTGACACCAGGGGAGTACCTCATAGCTCTTAGTCCCGAGGGTGAGGAGTTAACCTCGGGAGGTTTTGCTGCTTTGCTGGACGAGCTTGCCCTGCGCGGCGAAAGCCGCTTGGCCTTCGCGGTGGGCGGTACCTTGGGGTGGGATGATACTGTCCTAAAGGCCGCTCGCCGCGTTCTCTCCCTCTCGCGACTCACCTTTACCCATGAGCTGGTGCGGCTTATTCTTGTAGAGCAGCTTTACCGCGCCTTCAAGATTAGCCGTGGTGAACCGTACCATTACTGATTTCCTATCCCCGCACTACATTGCTGCGGGGATGTTCCTTTTTTTGTCAGGTCCACATGTGTGCACTGCAAATCCTGCTTGCCCCACAGCGCAAGAGCGAGTATAATAAACGCTAAGTATAAACATAACAACATCAAATAGTGTCTGCAACAAGTAAAGCAGAGGTAAGGACCCGGGGCAGTCTGCCGCGGCTTAATGTTGCAAAAATAAATCACCCTTATTTAATGAATTACCAGAAGGAATTCAGATCTTGACGTCGAAATGACAAACGACTAGAATGGCCAGGGGGGCGATAATGGTTCGGATGTATTGAGCTGCTGGCTGGATATATCAAACTTTCTTTACTTATCCGTTGAGGGGGAGAAACTGAATGAAGCGCTTTTCGATATTAGCATTGGTTATGCTACTGGCTGTAAGCCTCTTGGCCGGTTGTACTGCACAGGGCGAAGCTGCTCTGGAGGTTGGTAATACAAGCAGCCTCAGACTGAGGCGCCTGTAGCCCTGAAACTAGGCCTTGGTCTTGTTACCTCTATCGCTAAGTCCAAGGATGCTACCGCTGACACCACTGCTGTGGCTCAGGTGGATACTGTTATCGCCGCTGCCCTCTTCGACCAGGACGGCAAAGTGGTGAATGTGGAAATCGATACCGCTCAGTCTAAGGTCAACTACGACGAGAACATGAAGGTCAGCTCCGACAAGACTGCTCCTGTCAACACTAAGGTTGAGCTGGGCGACAAGTACGGAATGAAGAAGGCCTCCACCATCGGCAAAGAGTGGTACGAACAAATTGCCGAGCTTCAGAACTGGATGGTAGGCAAGACCGTGGATGAGATTAAGTCTCTCAGGGTTAAAGAGCGCGATGCATCTCACCCGGCTGTTCCAGATGATCCGGAGCTTACCTCTCTAGTGACAATTTCCGTTGAGGAATACCTCGAGGCCGTTGCTGAAGCATACGAGTACGCGAAGTAAGTGCCTGTAGATTAGCTGACAACTCTCCTGCCTAAAGCAGGGGAGTTGCTTTCTTTATAGTAAGGCTCCTTGTTAAAAGCGCGTGCAGCTTGTAACACCTATAAGCTTTTGCTATTATGAGGACGGGTGAGAGCAAGTGAGAAAAGTTATTGCCCTAGCTATTCTACTAGCCATGCTGCCCCCTATCCTTACAGGCTGTAGAGCAGTACCACCAAAGTATAATAAGTACAGCGACACCTTTTTCGGCACATTCGACGCCCCGGTTCAACTGATAGCCTATACCAAGAGTGAGCAGGAGTTTAACAGTTACTTCGCAGCGGCCGGCGCTCGCTTCCAGGAGCTGCACCGGCTTTACGATATCTATAACAATTACCCTGGTCTCAACAACATTAAGACCATAAACGACAATGCCGGTGAGAAACCGGTCAAAGTCGACAAAGAGATAATCGACCTCGTGCTCTTTGCCAAGGAATGGTATGCAAAGGTTGGTGGAACCAACATTGCCCTGGGGCCGGTACTCAAGATTTGGCATGACTACCGGCTGGCAGGGAACGATGACCCGACAGAGGCCAAGCTCCCGCCCATGGCTGACCTTCAGGCTGCGGCCCGGTATACAGATTTGGACAAGGTTATTGTGGATCCCGCAGCCGGAACTGTCTTCTTGGCCGAACGGCAGATGCGACTGGATGTGGGCGCGGTAGCTAAGGGTTACGCAGCCGAAATAGTGGCCAGAGAGTTGGAGATGATGGGCCTGAAGTCCGGAATTATCAACGCTGGTGGTAACGTGCGGGTTTTGGGAGAACCCTTGGATGGTGTGCGCAAGCG
>JAAYHG010000219.1 GCA_012735455.1 Bacillota bacterium | reverse complement strand
CCACTGCAAGGCCCTTTGGGCCAAGGCCTGGTTACGTTCACGACGACCCTTGACCCTCTTTTCCAGGGGTGAAAAAAGACCAAAGTTTATGTTCATGGGTTGAAAGGTTTCGGGGTTTGCAGTGGTAACATAGTGGGCTAAGGCGCCACACGCTGTCTCCATCGGTAGAGTTATAAGACTCATGCCTCGAGCTAAGCGCGCCGCGTTGATACCCGCAATAAGGCCGGAAGCCGCCGATTCCACATAGCCCTCCACACCGGTAACCTGTCCAGCAACAAAAAGATTCGGCCTCCCTTTGAACTGCCAAGTGGGCCAGAGCACCTTGGGAGAGGCAATAAAGGTATTCCGGTGCATAACCCCATAACGCACGAACTCCGCCTTTTCCAGACCAGGAATCAGACCAAAAACACGCCTTTGCTCGCCCCACTTGAGCTGAGTCTGAAAACCTACCAGATTATAAAGGGTCCCCTCGCGGTTGTCCTGCCGCAGCTGAACAACGGCATACGGTTCCTTACCTGTACGCGGATCTTTCAGGCCAACCGGTTTGAGAGGACCGTAGCGCAACGTATCCGGTCCGCGCGCAGCCATTATTTCTATCGGCATGCAACCCTCAAACACTTTAACCTCTTCAAACTCATGGAGTGGATAGCGTTCAGCCTGCACCAATTCTTGCCAAAAACGCTCGTATTCTTCCTTAGTCAGAGGGCAGTTCAAGTAAGCTTTGTCCCCACCCTTGCCGTAACGAGATCCCCAAAAGCAATGCTCAATGTTTACTGACTCCAGCGCAACGATGGGGGCCACGGCATCGTGGAAGTGTAGGTTTTCACTACCTGTAAGCTCGGCCAAACGCTCAGCCAACGGCTCTGAAGTGAGCGGACCTGAAGCGATGATGGTTATGTCGTCAGACGGTATTTCTGTGACTTCCTTACGTTCCACCGTAACATTTGGATGTTGCATTAGCGTTTCCGTGATGTAAGCAGAAAAACCTTCCCTATCCACGGCCAGAGCTCCGCCGGCAGGTACCCGGGTGGCAGCCGCTGCCTGCATAACGAGTGAATCCATGCGCCGCATTTCCTCTTTGAGCAGGCCCACTGCATTCTCCACCGACTCAGCTCGCAGCGAATTGCTGCAAACCAACTCTGCAAATCCATCCGTGTGGTGGGCAGGAGTCTGCGTCTCGGGCCGCATCTCAAAGAGTCTGACTTTAACCCCGCGCTTTGCCAGCTGCCAGGCCGCTTCACTCCCAGCGAGGCCGGCACCAATCACCTTAACCCCTCTTATCGTCACGAACCCACCCTCTTTTTCCGCTTGTCCTTCCCCCTTGGCGAGGGTTCTTTGTGACGGCACTCCTTGTTGCTACAGGCGAAATACGGAGGCCGCCGTTTAGTCTCCTTGCGTACCATTAATGCCCCGCACTCGGGGCAACGTTTTTCAATTGGTCGATCCCAGGTGACAAAGTTGCACTCGGGATAGTTTTCACAGCCGTAAAAGCGCCGCCCATGGCGCGAGGTCTTAACGAGGATCTCCCCGCCACACTCTGGACATTTCACGCCGGTACCTTCGCGAATGGGCTTTGTGTTGCGGCACTCTGGAAAGCCAGGACAGGCCAAGAACTTGCCGAAGCGTCCCTGCTTTATCACCATGTTCCGGCCGCAGAGCTCACAAACCTTATCGCTCACCTCGTCTGCCACATGAACTTGAGCCATCCTTTCCTTGGCTACCTGCAACTGAGTGGCGAAAGCAGGATAAAACTCGCCCACCACCTGCTGCCACTCAGCTTGCCCCTCTGCTACCTGATCCAGCTTATCCTCCATCTCGGCAGTAAACTCTTCATCGATAATCTCCGGAAAGTACTCACTCAAAAGGTCTGTAACAATGAAACCCAGCTCGGTCGGCTTGAGCTTTTTTTGTTCCCGCACCACATAACCACGCTTGAGAATGGTCTCCACCGTGGGCGCATAGGTGCTGGGCCGACCAATCTCCTTCTCCTCCAGAGCTTTTACCAGAGAAGCCTCCGTATACATGGCAGGTGGCTGAGTAAAGTGCTGCTCAGGAGAGACCTTGAGAAACCTAAGGGTCTCTCCCTCCTCAAGAGACGGCAGAACCTGGGCCTTTTCCTCTTCATTACCCTCCTGCGACTCTTCGTACACTGCTGTATGGCCCGGAAACTTTACTTCCGACCCTGTGGCCCTAAGTCTAAGCTCTCCAGCCAGTATCTCCACAGACACGCTGTCATAGACCGCCGGGGCCATTTGACTAGCCAGGAAACGCTCCCAAATAAGTGTGTAAAGTCGTAATTGATCCCGACTTAAGTAGGGACTTAGGTCCTTGGGGGTGCGACTTACCTGAGTGGGACGTATACCCTCATGGGCATCCTGCACCTTACCCCGGCGCCGAGAAGCAAATGTTCCGGAACCCTTATATTCTTCGCCAAAACTAGCCGTAATGTAAGACAAAGCCTCGCTGCGTGCCATCTCAGACACCCGGATTGAGTCGGTACGCATATAAGTAATAAGGCCGACACGACCCTCTTTTCCCACCTCAAGACCCTCATAGAGCTGTTGAGCCACTGCCATGGTTTTCTTAACAGTAAAACCAAGCCTACGCGCAGCCTCCTGCTGCAGAGTGCTGGTGGTAAAGGGGGGACTAGGGTTCTTACGACGCTCGCGCCGGTTAACAGAGAGCACCCGCAAAGACTGTTTCTTGAGTTCCTTGACCAAGGCCTCAGCCTCGTCCTCGCTGCCTATCTCTAGCTTTTGCTCACCCCGCTGGATCAACCGGGCACTAAACCTCTCCCCTGTGG
>JAAYHG010000218.1 GCA_012735455.1 Bacillota bacterium | reverse complement strand
GTCTTTAACCATAATCGCGCGGCACTTCTCCCAGCTGCGGCAGAATTCAGCAATGCGCACGCCTAAGCTATGGTAATATAGGGCAGTTCCTGCCTGGCACTTGGATCCTCTGCCTCCCTCTATCAAACGGCTTGTGCTTCTATCCTACCGTCCAGCAGCGTCTCTAGATAGGCCCGCAGACCTTCCACCTTCGTAAAAAAGCGGTAACCGGCCTGGTTTAGAGCGTTGATCTGGTCCTGATCTGCTTGTAAGACAAGAGCTACCGGTTGACTATAACCCTCCTGCACGCCGGCAGGCCAAGCCAAATCTACCACAGTAAGAATCTCCCCGGTTGGACTGCCCACTTCAAAATCAACCTCGGGCTGTGGTAAGCCGTTTGACTTCACCCACTCCAACAAGGCCTGAATCTCCTGGTCTACGGAGGGCACGGACGCAGCCGCTGCAGGAAGGGACGTTGAGTAATCTACCGCCACTGGAGCCGTAACGGCTCCGCTCAAGAGCTCATCCAGGAAATGGTTGGCTGCCGCGGCCAGCAAGCGCCGCCGCTCGGCCAGAAACTCGCGGTAGTTTTCTAGTTTCCACAGGGCCGGATCTTGGGGCACCCACTGAGAAGCCAACGCCCCGGGGTACCTGGCCTCTACTTCCCCCAAGTACACTTCGGGATTACTATTGCTGATGGCCAGGTTCGCTTCTTGGGTCAAGAAGCAGAAGTTGGCAATGGCATTTACCTCCGCCTTCTGGTAACCATGGTCGTAAAGGAGGGCCCGAGGGAAGATGTGATGCATCTGCAGGGCGCTCAGCTTGCCCAGCATGTTGGCCGAAAGAGGCACACCGCTGCTCCAGTCCAGAGCACCGCATACCCTGGTCAACAGGTAGAGCATGGGATAAAACCTGGCTCCCCGGCTCCAACCGGCAAAATCCTCTGGGCGTATTACCAGGCTGCCCCTGGAAAGCCGCAGCTGCTCGATCAACCGGTCTAGGGCCCCATCTATCGGCTCCAGTACCCTCAGGTCCTGGTTCAAGACACTTTCGGTGGAACCTGCGAACCGGCCCCAAAGAAAGCTGTGTACATACCAGTACAATAGGCGGTCCCTTTCTCGGGCGTCCCGGAGCTTGCCGCCGCGAAGGACTAGGTACCTGGTCATTACTGGGAAAGCATACCGGCCGCCCAGGACCCGGTCGTGATCCAAGCCCAAACGGCCCGAAATCATGTTCAGCAGGTAATTAACAGCATTCTGCGCCTTAGAAAGCCCAGCTTGAAACTCATTCGCATCCACACCCTTCAAGGCGTCAAACAGAGCCTCACCAGTGAGGATCGTGTTAACATTGCGCAGCAGCCAGTCCAGCTTGAAGTGAAAACCGGCCTGTTCCCACTTGGCGAGCACGTCTTTCATGGTCCGCCTGGCCTCGGGCCATTCGGCACAGATTTTTGCCAAAGCCAAATCGCCTGTGGAAAGCTTAGTGCCACCGCTGTTGACGCGGTTGAAGATGTCCACCACAACATCAACAGTTTTATCTTCACCCGTCACTTCTTCCACGTGCAGGTCGATATCCTTGATCCCTTCTATAGCAGTGATGCGTTGAATATACGTATCCATCCCGGCCGCCAGCTCCGGGATCGCGTACAGCCGCCCGATAAACTTACCCACACCGGTTTGCATCAATTCCGTTACATTAACCCAGAGGGGGTTTCCCTTCATTTTTGATGGCATGTAGAACTCGAAGATCTCATCCTGCAGGTGAAAATAGAGACCTGTAAAAGCCTGGGTGTTGCCATCGAAAAACTGGGGTGGCTTACCCCGAATGATCCCGTACAGGGAAGTAATCCGCTGCTGGCCGTCTAGTAAAAGTTTGACCACCCCTGGAGCCAGGGTATTAGCACCCCTGGCTGCGGCGCTTTCCGACTTGGTTACCCACACCAAGAGGCTGCCGATGGGATACCGGCGGTAAAGGGACTGCATCAGGCTACGTACCTGGTCGCGGCTCCATACATACCCCCG
>JAAYHG010000217.1 GCA_012735455.1 Bacillota bacterium | reverse complement strand
GTATCCGAATCTCCCCAAAGTGGTCTATGTCTACATGTTGCAGTCCCAGGGGCTGCTGCACGACACCTGGGTTTACGGCGTGGATGCCAAGCGCATTCTTCCCAGCCTAATTCACCCCAACGAGACCATGGACGGAGCCATTGTCAGCGGCAACTGTGTTTCTGCCTGCGATAAGAACACTACTTATCACCATTTAAACAACCCTGTCATTGCTGAACTCTACCGCCACCATGGCAAGGACCTCTGCTTTCTAGGCTGCATCATTACCAACGAGAACGTTACCTTGGGCGATAAAGAGCGCTCCTCTAGTTATGTGGCCAAGCTGGCCAGGATGTTGGGGGCAGACGCAGCCGTTATTACCGAAGAAGGCTTCGGCAATCCCGACGCGGATCTGGCCATGAACTGCAGCAAACTCGAAGGTTATGGTATCAAGACGGTTCTAATCACCGACGAGTACGCTGGCCGCGATGGTGCTTCCCAGTCTCTGGCGGATACCAGCCCCAAGGCCGATGCGGTGGTGAGCACCGGCAACGCTAATGAGCTAATTGACCTACCCCCCATGAAAAAAGTCATTGGTGATGTTTCGTACGCCAATGTTATCGCCGGTGGGTGTGATGGTGCATCCCATGCCGATGGTAGCCTTACTGTGGAACTACAGGCGATCACTGGTGCCACTTGCGAATTAGGGTTCAGTAGGCTTAGAGCCAAAGAATACTAACTAAATAAGGAGGAAGAGAGGATGGATCTCAAGGGCAAGAAAGTAATTGCCCTGGGTGACCGGGACGGCGTTCCGGGACCGGCGATTGAGGAATGCCTCAAGTCGGCGGGAGCGGAACTGGTCTTTGTCACCACAGAGTGCTTCGTCTGAACATCAGCAGGAACAATGGACCTGGAGAATCAAGCGCGGATCAAAGAGCTGGGCGAAAAACATGGGGAGAAAGAGCTAGTGGTAATACTTGGTTCTTCCGACCCCGACAGCGCCGAGCTGGCTGCGGAAACAGTTACCGCAGGCGATCCCACCTATGCCGGGCCATTGGCTGGAGTCCCGTTGGGACTTCCTGTGTACCACATTATGGAGGAAGAAATCAAGTTCCAGGTAGATCCTCAAGTTTATGAAGAACAGGTGGCCATGATGGAGATGGTCTTGGATGTAGAGGCCTTGATCGAGGCGGTCAAAAGGATGCGGGAAGAGCACAGCAAGCTTTAGGGGGAGGGAGATGCATGGCCCAATCAAAGCTCAGGGTTGTTCATTACCTGAACCAGTTTTTTGGGCAGATCGGTGGAGAAGAAAAAGCAAACGTGCCCCCCGAAGCTAGAGAAGGTGTAGTAGGGCCCGGTATGGGTCTCAAAACCGCCCTTGGTGCTGAGGCTGAGATAGTGGGTACGGTGATCTGTGGCGATAGTTACTTCGGTGAAAACATGGCCGAAGCCACAGGTAAAGTGCTGGAGCTGATCAAGGGCTTTGAGCCCGATGTGGTAGTGGCAGGTCCGGCGTTTAATGCCGGGCGCTACGGTACGGCCTGTGGTGCTGTCTGCCAGGCGGTGGTGAGGGAACTTGGTATCCCGGCTGTGACGGCCATGTTTCCTGAGAACCCAGGCGTAGATATGTACAAGAAAGATGTTTATATCCTACCTACAGCTGACTCAGCTGCCGGCATGCGCAAGGCGCTGCCTAAGCTCGCGGCTTTCGCCCTCCGGCTGGGCCGGGGAGATAGCATTGGTGCTCCAGAGGAAGAGGGTTACATTCCCCGTGGTGTCCGCCGTAACCTCTTGGCGGAGAAAGCGGGGGCGGCGCGGGCAGTAGAGATGCTGGTGGCGAAGCTGCGGGGAGAACCCTTTGCTACGGAGCTTCCCATGCCGAGGTTTGACCGTGTGGCACCCTGTCCCCCTGTTCCGGACATGGCCAAGGCCACTATTGCCCTGGTTACCTCAGGGGGTATTGTTCCCAAGGGTAACCCCGACCACATAGAGTCTTCCAGCGCCTCCAAGTTTGGCAAGTACAGCCTGGCTGGCTTGGATGATTTCACAGCCGAGGCGCACCAAACAGCACACGGTGGTTATGAGCCCACCTATGCTAACGCCGATGCGGACCGGGTACTGCCTTTGGATGTGATGCGGGATCTGGAACGAGAGGGCCGAATTGGCAAACTCTACGATTATTGGTACTCCACAGTTGGTAACGGGACCTCTGTAGCCAATGCCGCTCGCTACGGAGCTGCTATTGCCCAGGAACTTAAGGCGGACGGTGTGACGGCGGTAATTCTCACCTCTACCTGAGGAACCTGTACTCGCTGCGGTGCAGCGATGGTAAAAGAAATCGAGCGAGCTGGGCTCCCAGTAGTTCATATTTGTACAGTGGTACCCATCTCCCTTACCGTAGGTGCCAACCGTATTGTGCCTGCAATTGCCATTCCCTACCCGCTAGGCAATCCAGAGCTTCCGCGGGAGGAGGAAAAGGCCCTACGGCGTCGCTTGGTGGAAAAGGCTTTGCGTGCCCTGGAGACCCCTGTTGACGGGCAGCACGTGTTTGAGGACTGAGAACGCTAAAAGAGCGCGCCCTGGTGGTACCTGTGCCAGGGCACGCTCCTTTCAGGGGGTGAAGGACAGGTGAACGACGCGGTGATCAAGGGTGCAGGCTATGTCCTGGCCCATGTTCCGAACCTTACCTACGAACTCGGCAGCACTCAGGTCATGGAGCGCAAGAAGAACCCCGATTCGGAGTACCTCAAGAAACTAAAGCGGCACCTCAGGAACTACGAAGAAGCCCTGGCATATGCACCTTTCCAGGCTTACATCGGCAATATCACACCGGATGAGCTCTCAGAGATACCACGTCCTTGGTATGAAGGCGAGAAGATTCAGCCCGTCCGCGAAGGACGCTACGGCGAAATCGTGCCAGAAGATGAGTTTTACGCCTGGATGCTGCTGGTGGATACCTTTGACCTAGTGTGGCTGGAAGATGCCTACCTGGCGGAGCTGAGGCCTCGCCTCGAGAAACACCCTCTCATTGCTCCGCCCGACCTGAAAAAGTTGGGCAATGGTAAAAGCAGGGCTGAGATTGAAGAACGGGTTGAGGCAGGCGGCGCGCAGCCGCTTTATCTCGGCGATAGGTTGGTGGGCTGTGTGCGGCGAGCCCATGAGCTGGACGAGAACCTATCGGCCCACGTCATCGCCGAGAACATGGCCACCAAGGCTTCAGCTGTGTTGGCGCTGCGACATCTGCTGGCCAAGTCAGGTACCGACCCCCAGACGGTGGACTACATTATTGAGGCCTCGGAAGAGGCCGCCGGTGATATGAACCAGCGGGGGGGAGGCAACCTGGCCAAGGCCATTGGCGAATGGGCGGGTTGTCTGGCAGCCACGGGGTCCGATACCCGTGCCTTTTGTGCCGGGCCAGTCCACGCTCTGGTTCATGCTGCTGCCTTGGTTAAGGCTGGCTTTTACAAGAACGTGGTGGTGGTAGCCGGCGGCGCTGTAGCCAAGCTGGGCATGAACGGCAAGGACCACGTGGCCAAAGGTATGCCGCTCCTGGAGGATGTTCTCGGTGCCTTTGCCATTTTGGTGGCGGAAAACGACGGCCAAAACCCGGTCCTCTGCAGCGATTCCCTGGGTCAGCACAACATTGGCTCCGGCTCATCGCCGCAGGCGGTGATGCAGGCCCTGGTAGCGCATCCGCTGGAGCGCCTGGGGCTTAAGCTGAGCGACGTGGATAAGTACTCCGTAGAGATGCAGATCCCGGAGATGACCGAACCTGCAGGGGCGGGTGATGTGCCCACAGCCAACTACAAGATGATCGCTGCCCTTGCCGTAATGAGAAAGGAAATAGAGCGCAGTCAAATCCCTGAGTTTGTGGTCAAACACGGTATGCCTGGTTTTGCCCCAACCCAAGGCCATATTCCCTCAGGTGTACCCTTCATCGGCCACGCCCGGGATCTTATCTTAACTGGAAAACTCCAGCGCACCATGATTATCGGTAAAGGGAGCCTCTTCTTGGCCCGCATGACCAACCTCTTCGACGGTGTGTCGTTCCTCATAGAGAAGAATCCGGGCCGTAGCGATGTCTCCGGTGTAGGCAAAGACGCTCTGAAGAAGCTTGTTGCCGACGCTTTGCGGCAGGTTGCAGCAAACCTGGCTCCCGCCGGGGAGTAGGGGGTCAGAACATGGATGCTAAGGCTTATTTAGCAGAGCTGTTTCAAGACCTGGCGGATGGTTTAGAGACCGGACGTATGGGAAGGCGCTTGGCGGTTGGGGTAACCACCTTGGGGAGCGAGCACGGTATGGCCGAGGTGGTGCGGGGAGCAGAGCTTGCTGCCCAGGCCGATCCCGGCTTGGAGGTGGTCCTCATC
>JAAYHG010000216.1 GCA_012735455.1 Bacillota bacterium | reverse complement strand
GTGGAGAACGAGCTGGAGGAAAAGGCCGCCCGGCGGGCGGAGCGAGAGCACCTTGAATACCTGCGCGAGATCAGCGCTCCTTAGGCGGAGTGAACGTACAGCTGCTCATGGAAAAGCTGGGTGGCGGTGGTCATCTGACTATTGCTGGGGCACAACTACCTGGACTAGACGTGGGTGCTGCACAGATGAAGGTGAGCGCCATCCTGGAGGAGTACTTAAGCGAGGGGGATGAGGCATAATGAAGGTTATCTTAGAGCAGGACGTTCCGCGTTTAGGCAAAAAAGGTGAGGTAGTCAATGTTAACGATGGCTATGCCCGCAATTACCTTCTTCCCAGGAAGCTGGCCCGAGTGGCTACGGCATCTAGCCTGAAAGAGGTGGAGAATCGCCGCCGCCGTGAAGCCGAAAAGGAGGCGCGTGCGGCTCAAGAGGCGAAGGAACTGGCGCAACGCTTGGCTGGGCGTACTGTTACTATTGCCGCTCGCGCCGGGGAGGGTGGCAGGTTATTTGGTTCCATTACCAACCAGGATGTGGCCACCGCAGTAGAAAAAGAGCTTGGCCTCACAGTGGACAAGCGCCGCGTAGAAATGAAGGAGCCTCTAAAGGCGCTGGGTAGTTATACTGTTACCTTAAGGCTGTATACTGAAGTTACGGCAGATATCACTGTTAATGTAGTCGGGGCCTAGCTAAGGGTCACGCTCCGAAGGGAGTTTTGAGGTTATGAAGGGGAGAGCAGAGAGACTGAACCAGGATCAGGGTGACGAAGAACTTGCCCCTGGTAATTTGCAGGGAGAGGTCAATGCTCTTTTTCGGGTACTGAGCGGTATTTACGGGGCAGAGAATCTGGTACTTAAAGCGGGCAAGGTCCAAGCCCTGCGCTTGATGCGTTCTCAAGACGCAAAGGAGCACCTCTTGGCTTTGGAACGAATTGTCCTAGCCGATCCAACTCTGATGGCTGGTCAGCTGCCAGGTGGGATAGGAGCCCGCTTGGAGCGGGTTAAAGAGGGCATCGCCGAGCTTATTGCCCGCCAGCGGGTGGAGAACGAGCTGGAGGAAAAGGCCGCCCGGCGGGCGGAGCGAGAGCACCTTGAATACCTGCGCGAGATCAAGCTCTCTCTACTGAAAGAGGAGAAGGGGCCCGAGAGTTCTCAAACCCTAAAGAAATACGCCCAACTGGAAAAACTGGAACTGCGTAAGTTGGGCACATCGACCCAGGCTTTGTTTAGGCCGCGTACTTTCAGTGAGGTGGTAGGCCAAGCAGAGGCCATCAAGGCTCTCTTGGCAAAGGTAGCTACTCCGTACCCGCAGCACGTCATTCTTTACGGTCCGCCGGGGGTGGGCAAGACTTCGGCAGCGCGCCTGGTTCTCGAATACGCGCGGCAGCTTTCCTATACCCCTTTTGCAGCCGATGCTCCCTTCGTGGAGGCGGACGGGTCCACTCTGCGTTGGGATCCGCGTGAGGCGACTAATCCGCTCCTGGGGTCTGTCCATGATCCCATTTACCAGGGTGCGCGGCGGGAACTCTCCGAAGCCGCCATACCGGAGCCTAAGCTTGGCCTGGTTACAGAGGCCCATGGTGGCATTCTTTTTATTGACGAGATTGGCGAGATGGACCTGCTGCTCCAGACTAAGCTTCTTAAAGTCCTGGAGGATAAACGGGTACGGTTTGAGTCGTCTTACTATGACCCTAGTGACCCGCGCATACCTAAGTACATAAAGAAGCTTTTTGATGAAGGCGCCCCGGCCGATTTTATCCTAATCGGGGCCACCACTAGAAGGCCCAGCGAGCTTGATCCGGCTCTGCGTTCGCGCTGCGCAGAGGTGTTTTTTGCCCCTCTCGGTCCTACGGATATCAGTGCTGTGGTTCGGCAAGGGGCGAGACGGCTCAAGGCCCGTTTAGGACCAGGTGTGCCTAAACTCATTAGCCAGTATGTGGTAGATGCCAGGCGTGCCCTTGGTATCCTAACCGAGGCGTATGGCCGGGCCCTGGCCCGGGGCGAATCACCCGAACATGGGCCAGTTAGCATCAAGCTAGTTGACGTGCGCTCAGTCCTGCGATCTGCCCGTCTCAGCCCTTACGCAGGCGCAGAGGTGTCGTCTACGCCTCGCGTGGGTCGGGTCTTAGGTCTAGGTGTGAGTGGTTTCTTAGGTTCGGTATTGGAGGTGGAGGCGTTGGCCCTCCCCGCTGCGCTAGCTGGCAGGGGGGAACTGCGCTTCAATAACGCAGCAGGAAACATGACCCGGGACTCGCTGTTTAACGCAACCACAGTATTGCGGCAACTAACCAACGTCGACCTGAAAAAGTACGACCTTCATGTTAATGTTGTCGGTGGGGGGCAGGTGGAAGGACCATCGGCCGGGGCGGCCATTTTCCTTAGTATGTGGAGCGCTGTAAGTGACACGCCCCTGAGGCAAGACGTGGCGGTAAGTGGAGAGATCTCCCTCCAGGGGCGATTAAAACCTGTGGGTGGGATCCCGGAAAAAATCTACGGTGCGCGCCAAGCCGGCGTCAAACGGGTAGTACTGCCTCAGGATAACCACGGGGATATTCCTGCCGATGTAAGTGGCGTGGAAGTGGTACTGGCTGCCACTGTTGAGGAGCTTATTGCCGCCCTTATGTAAGCTTGGTTCCAGGGAGAGGGGATTTTATGGCTGAAGGAAGCATCATGGACCGCGTACCGCCCTGCAATCTTGAGGCAGAGCGCTCTCTCTTGGGTGCCATGCTTCTGGATGGCGAGGCGGTCTTAAGTGCGGCTGAGATACTGCGTCCGGAAGATTTTTATCAAGAGAATCACCAGCACATATTTCGTACCATGGTGGAGCTCTCCAGCCGTGGTATAGCCAGTGACCTTGTTACCGTAAGTGAGGCTTTGCGCCGGGATGCAGGCCTGGAGGCGGTAGGTGGCATTGCCTATTTGTCTGATCTGGCCAGCTCGGTTCCCAGTACGGCCAATGCCGAGCACTATGCCCAAATTGTGGCTGAGAAGTCTCTCCTGCGCCAGCTTATTCGTGAAGCCAGCAAGATCATTGAGCAAAGTTATACTGCCCAAGATGATGCCAGCACAATACTGGACAGCGCGGAGCAGGCCATTCTGAACGTGGCTCAGAAACGCGGCGGAAGAGATTTTCTGCCGGTTCGTGAGGCCCTAGTGGAGGCCTTTGACCGTATTGAGTACCTGGCCCAAAACCAAGGAGTGCTGCCGGGTTTATCTACAGGCTTTCGTGATTTAGATCGTCTTACCTCTGGCTTGCAACCGGCAGACTTCATTGTGGTAGCAGCCCGGCCGTCTATGGGTAAGACCAGCTTTTGTCTCAACATTGCTCAGCACGTGGCCATGACAGAAAAGCGTCCGGTGGCCATCTTTAGTCTTGAAATGTCGCGAGAGCAGTTGGTGCAAAGGCTACTTTCTGCGGAGGCGCGTATTCCAGGGCAAAGACTCAGGACTGGTGCGCTGGATGAGGAGGACTGGCCGCGGCTGGTAGCCGCCATGGGCCGCTTGGCCGAGGTGCCCATCTTTATAGACGACAGTCCGGCCCTCTCGGTGATGGAGATCCGGGCCAAGACACGTCGCCTAGTGCAGGAGCAGGGTCCGGGCCTGGTGATGATCGACTACATGCAGCTTATCCAAGGCCACGGCCGGAGTGACAACCGCCAACAGGAAATCTCGGAGACCTCCCGGGCCCTTAAGGCCGTGGCGCGGGAAGTAAAGTGCCCGGTGCTGGCTCTCTCGCAGCTTTCACGTGCGGTAGAACAGCGGCAGGATAAGCGGCCACAGCTCTCCGATCTGCGCGAGTCGGGAGCCATTGAACAGGATGCTGATTTGGTGGCCTTTATCTACCGGGATGAATACTACAATCCCGATTCCGATAAAAAAGGTATTGCCGAGGTGATTGTGAGCAAACAACGTAATGGGCCGACCGGGACGGTGCATCTGGCCTTTCTTAAAGACTTTACCCTGTTCCACAACTTGTCCTTTGAGACAGCTCCCTAAAAGAGGAGAAGTCCAGTGAAAATAGAAATACCTACCAGGAGGCGAAACACGTGGATGAGATGAGGTCTCAAGTCATTGCCTTGCTCTCCCGTTTTACCAAGGAGAAGCTAGCCCGTGTCAGCCCTCTGGTTTACGAACGCCTATATAGCCTGCCAGAGGAAGCCCGCGACAGGCGAGAACTCATTATCTTGGCTGCAGCTGTTCACTACGCTTGGCTCAAGGACGCCCGCTCTGTGACGTATCTGGAACGACTGTTTTTTAACTGGCAGGCCCATGGAGTGCCGCGGTGGGCGCTCAAGCGCTTGGCCGAGGCCGATACGCTGGTTGATCGAAAGCTGCTAAAGGAGCTTGGATATCATGGAGAAAGCGATGAGCCGCTTGACTTCAGCGCCGACGAGTACTATCGCTTCTATCGCCGCCCTGCCGTGGGAGGCCAAGAAGGCAGAGATAGAGGAAAGAGTAGCCAGGCTTAAGAAGGAACGCTTGGCTATTCAGCTAGGTGAGCGCCCGGATCCGCGCCAAGGACACCACGTGCGTTTTGAAGCAGGCGGCGATACCTTCTACCGCTATTATCCTCCTGGCCATTACTACTGCCGGCGCTGCCGCGATTATGAACGAGTTTACCAGTGTGCAGG